>JBBDQS010000137.1 GCA_040905805.1 Egibacteraceae bacterium
GCGGCATCGCCGTGGACGACACCGGCGCCGCCTACATCACCGGGGACACCACCTCACTGGACTTCCCGACCACCCCCGGCGCCTACCAGACCGACAAGCCCGCCCCCGGCCTGCAGGACGTCGTGGTGGCCAAGCTCACCCCCGACGGCAGCGACCTCGTCTACGCCACCTACCTCGGCGGCGACGGCGACGACATCGGCTCGGCGATCGCCGTGGACGACACCGGCGCCGCCTACGTCGTCGGCCGCACCGGCTCCGACGACTTCCCCCTCAGCGACACCGCCTTCCAGGACACCCGCGTTGGCGGCTCCACCACCGGCTTCGTCACCAAGCTGGCACCGGACGGCGATGCCCTGGCCTACTCCACCCTGCTCGGCGGCGCCGGGACCGACTCGCCGGGCGGCGTGGCGGTCAACGGCGACGGCGCCGCGCACGTCGCCGGCGACACCGCCTCCGACGACTTCCCCACCACCGCCGGCGCGTTCCAGGAGATACGGCCGGGTGGCGGTGACGGTTTTCTCACCAAGGTCGCCCCCGACGGCACCGACCTGGACTGGTCGACCTACGTCGGCGGCAGCGACGCAGACTCCATCTCGGGCGTCGGCGTGGCCGACGGCGGCACCGTCTCCGTCGGTGGCGCGACCCGCTCGGACGACCTGCCCACCACCCCCGGGGCCTACCAGGAGGCGCACCCGAGCGCTACCGACCCGGCCGCGTACGTGCTCGGCTTCGACCCCGACGGCGATCTGGTGTTCGGCACCTTCTTCGGCGGCACCAATGGTGTCAGCGTCAGCGGCTTCTCCGTCGCCGCCGACGGCAGCACCGCCTTCGTGGGCTCGACCTCGTCGACGGACCTGCCGTTCACGCCCGACGCCTTCGACACCGAGCCCGACGGCGCGCTGACGAACGGCTACGTTGCGCGGATCAGTGGCGACGGGGCGGATGTCCTTGCGGCCACTTACCTGGGGGCGCGCGGACGTGGCGGGCCGCTTGGCGACGTCGCGGTCGCTGACGACGGCACCATGACGATCACCGGCACCGCGGAGAGCGCAACCGGCGTCCCTGTGCGCGACCGCATGGCCGTCTATTCGAGCAACCACGACCCGTTCGTCGGGCGACTGAGCGCCGACGGGACGGATCTCATCTTCGGTACGCACCTGGGCGCCCGCGCGGTCGACATGGGACGAGCGGTGGCCCTGGGCCCCGACGGCCTAAGCGCCTACGTCGCCGGCGGGGTCACGAGTGACGACTTCCCGACAACCCCGGAGGCCGCCTATCCGGACTCGCCGGTCGGCGGCCTCAGCACCTTCGTGCTGAAGATCTCCCCGACCCCTGAGGGCGAGCCGTACGTGACCGGGCTGTCACCGCGGAGCGGCCCCGAGAACGGTGGCACCGGCCTCGTCATCACGGGCCGCGACCTCACCGGCGCCACCGCGGTGTCGTTCGGGAGTGAGCCCGCGGCGGACTTCACCGTCGACGCCGACGATCAGATCACCGCGACGAGCCCCCCCGGGACCGGAACGGCGCACGTGACGGTCACAACGGCCGAGGGCACCTCACCCCCCAACCCCGTCTCCGAGTTCACCTATGCCCCGGGCCTGTGGGAGCGGACGGGACAGCTGTCGGAGCCGCGCTTCGACCCGAGCCTCACCCTGCTCGCCGACGGTCGCGTCCTCGCAGCGGGCGGGCGTGACGAGATCCGTGGCGGGGTCACGACGGACACCGCCGAGGTGTTCGACCCGCTGACCGGCCAGTGGAGCCCGACAGGGTCGCTGGGTGGGCCTCGCTCGCACCACAGCGCGACGCTGCTGCCCGACGGCCGGGTACTGGTCGCCGGCGGCTTCCCGGACGGCAGCACGGGCCTTGCCAGCGCGGAGGTCTACGACCCCGAGGCCGGCGAGTGGTCGCCGGTCGATGAGATGGAGGAGGCACGCGGCCGGCACGTCGCGGCTAGATTGGACGACGGCCGGGTCCTGGTGGCGGGCGGCCAGCCCGGCCCCAGGCGGGACTCCGCCGAGATCTTCGACCCCAGCGACGACACCTGGGAGACCACCGGCGCGATGACCGACGCGCGCAACCAATTCGCCGGCGACGTGCTCACCGACGGCCGTGTGTTGGTCGTCGGGGGCCCGACGACCAACGAGAGCGCGGAGATCTACGCCCCGGCCACGGGGGAGTGGAGCCCCATCGCCGACACCCACGCCGGTCGCCGCCAGCACCACGGCATCGCGCTCGACGACGGGGGCTTCCTGGTGATCAGCGGCGTCGGGGCCGGCAAGACCGCGGAGGTCTATGACCCCGACACCGACGAGTGGACCGCCAGCCTGATGGTCAACGACCGCTGGGAGCCCCTGATCGGCAAACTGCCCAGTGGTCAGGTGCTCGTGGCCGGAGGGGCCGACGGCGGCCCCTACTCGGAGGTGTACGACCCGGCCACCAACGACTGGACCGCCAGCGCGACCATGCACTTGTCGCGGGCGTCATGGCGCGGAGGGCACCGCAACGACCTGGTGCTGCTGTCCAGCGATCCCGACACGTTCGCCGACGACCCGGCGGTCTGCGGCGAGCACTGCGGCAAGCTGCTCGTGGCGGGGGCCTCCACGGCGCACGTCGCCGAGCTGTACACCCCCCAGCCCACCGTGACCGGCATCGAGCCCGACGCGGCCCCCTCCAGTGCGGCCGGCGAGCAAATCACCATCACCGGCTTCAACCTGACCGACGCCAGCGCCGTGCACTTCGGCGACCTGCCCGCCGACAGCGTCGAGGTGGTGTCCTCCACCGAGCTGACCGTGACCACCCCTTCCGCCCCGGCCGGTGACGTCGACGTGACCGTGACCACCCCGGGTGGGGTGTCACCTACCCACGACGAGACATCCTTCCGCTTCGACGCGGCCCCGAGTCCGACACCCGACCCCGACCCCGACCCCGACCCGACACCCGACCCCGACCCTGACCCGACACCCGACCCCGACCCCGACGCGCAGGCGTGTGACCCCGCCCTGGTGCCCGACTCGCCGTTCACCGACGTCGCCGGCAACACCCACCTCGACAAC
>JBBDQS010000138.1:0-16868 GCA_040905805.1 Egibacteraceae bacterium
CCGGGGATCTCGCAAGTTTGGAACGCGGCGCGCCAGCCGTCGGATATCTCTCGGTTGCGGCCACCCCGGAACCGTGTGGTGACGCCGGTTGTCTGCGGGCGACAGCGTAGATCATGCCGCGCCGCATTCGGTCCGGCTGGCCATCCGGCCCAGAGAAAGGCCACCCGCCTACCAAGCAGGCCCGCCGAACCGGGCCTGATCCGGCCAGTGGAAGCGGCCGTAACCATGATGTGACCCAATCGGAATCGGATGCCACGGTGGCGGACTGTTGGCTTATGGATTCGACTCGGGAAATTTATGACCGGTTGCGGCCGCCGGACCCCACGCCGGACGAAGAGATGTGTGACTGCCCGGACGGCGCGCCGGTCAAGCTGGTGGGCGGAGCCTTGTTCTACAACCCGATCTTTTGTCTGGAATGGAACGGCGAGGTGCCGCCCGAGCGACTGGAGCTTGATGCCCGTTTGGCCGATGACCTGGCCTCGTGGCTGGCCACCTACCGCGCGATCGACTCGCTGGAGCTGGCGTCCGGCGAGTACGAAATGTGGGCGCGTCAACAGCTGATGGACCTGGATAGCCCCCCCAACCGAGAGGGCCTTGTGCTCAATGGTCGGCTGAACGGGTCGGTGCGCAGCTACTTCTGGCTGTGGCAGCCACAAAGTGAGGACGACTGGCGCCCGCCGGGGCGGGTGCCCGTTGTGCAACGGCGAGCTCACGCTGCACGCCACCGGCCTGTTCCCCCAGCTGCTATGCGAAGCCGACAGCATCGTCACCGTCGCAGGGTAAGTCGTCACAGCACGGAACCCCGAGCCGACACGGCCACACCGGTGGGGTTCTGCGAGCGGCAGAGCCCACCGTCCGCCTCTCCAACCGTCGTCTTCGTATAGCCGCCGGTAGCCAGCATCGAGGGCTCAGGCGGCTTCCGTGGCCCTCGTTGGCATGTGTCCATGGTGTGCGATGAAGGAGCCCATGAAAGCCGTCCACGCGCCGGCGGAGACGACGCCCCAACGGCTGGCGAGCCGATCTGGGCCAGCGAGTCCGACCGAGCTCGCGGGCACGCCGACTGTTGCTGGGACATGGGTTCACTCCTCGGATCCGTTGGGCGGGGGCGCGTCACGATGCTTGACCGGGGAGTGGTGTCGCAGGGATCATGTTGGTGGGCGCGATCCGACGCCCAGCTCGCCAGCCTTGGACCCGGCGTGGGGTGACGAGCGAAGGGGGGCGTACTCCCGGATCACCACATCGATCCTCGGTCATGCCGAGCCGTCGCCGGGGGCGGCTCGTAGCGTGACCAGGGAAGAGGATTCGATGCCCAGGGATAAGGATTTCAAGCGGCTCGTGCGCGAGCGCATGGCGATGACGGGTGAGCTCTACACGACTGCTCGCGCGCGCCTGGGTGGCGAGCCCGCTGCCATCGACCCTGCGGGGCCGGCTAGGCCACATGTGCGATCAACCGCGCCGCCGTCGCGGCGACGTCAGGCACACGAGGCGGTGCCGCGGCACGAACGAGCCGTCGCGGAGTTGGAACGCGCCCGCGGCCGGCGGCATCCCGGCACGATTGCGGCGCGTCGTTCCCTGTCGGGTGCGTACTGGGTGGTTGGCCGCGTGGAGGACGCCTTGCGCGAGCTCGAGGGGGCCGTCGTCGACCTCGATGCGGTGCACGGCGGTGACCACCCCGACACGCTGGGCGCCCGCCGCGAGCTCGCGGGGTGCTACGAGGAGGTGGGCCGAGGCGACGAGGCGATGGCGCTGATCGAACAGGTCGTGGAGGGTCGTGACCGTGTCCTTGGCCTGGGACACCGCGAGGCGCTGGAAGCTCGCGATCAGCTCGCCAGGTACTACGCGGACCGTGGCCGGCTAGCCGAGGTGGTCGCGTTGCATGAGCGCGCCCTGGCCGACCTTTCCGACCGTCACGGCAGCGATCATCCCGACACGGTGCAGGCACGCGTCGCACTGGCGACGTGGCATGACCGCGCCGGTCGTCCTACCGAGGCGTTGCGGCTGATCGAGCAGGTCGCCGAGGTGCGACATCGTGTGCTGGGCCGCGATCATCCCGACACCCTCAGGGCCCGCTACGCCCTGGCTCGCTGGTACTGGCGGGCCGGCCGCCACGACCAGTCCATCACCGGGTTGGAGAAACTCGTCGCAGACAACGACCGCGTGCTGGGCCCGGCCGATTGGGAGACGCTTCGGGCGCGGGAGGCGCTGGCCAGGTTTTACCAGGAGGCCGGCCGTATCGAGGAGGCGCTCGGGCAATGGTGGCAGGGGATCGCTGACCGTGAACGCCACGTGGGCGCCGACCACGAAGACACGCTCAACGCCCGCAACCATCTGGCGATCGCGCTGTTTCACCGCGTCGGCAGGAAGCAGGAGGCGATCGTCGTGCTGGAGCAGGTGCTCGCCGACGCTGAACGGGCCCTGGGCACAGGCGACCCTGCCGCCCGCACCGTCCGCCGCAACCTCGCCGGCTTCTACGCCGAAGTGCAGCGGTTGGACGAGGCGATCGCCCTGTCCGATGAAGAGCTCAGGACCTGTCAACGCACCCTGGGCGAGGACCACCCGGACACCCGCAAGGCCCGGAGCACGCTCGGTTCCCTCCACCGCGCAGCGGGTCGCGTCGAGGGCACGACCGAGTCGAAACAGCACCAGTCCCCAGGCGAGGAATCCCACGACTGATCCCTGCCCTCCCGGCGATGACCCGCTCACCGGGGCCTGTGGGCTCAATCGCGCGCAAGTGCGGGCGCCGAGGCGGCGCGCACGCGTCCAGGCCGACCAGCGATCCGGCGGGCAGGGACCGGGCCAGCACCCATCCCCCAACGTCGGCGCGCCGCTGACCGCGCCAGCAGCGTGGCCTCTGCCGAGAGCGGGCGCGGGCAGGAAGATCGGAAAAACACGGGACGCTCAAGGGCAGTGCCAGGCGACGTCGGCCGGTTGACGGGCCCGACCCCCCGGGTGTGAGCCCGTAGGCGAAGGGCGCAAGGTGGCCGGCATCAGCACCGGGTATCCGCCTTCGGTCCTCCGATTCAACGGCGACCGCAACGTTCGTATAGCCGCCGAACTACGACTATGGTCGCCAGGGCGCCAGGCCTTTGACCGCCCCAGGCTTCGCCGACAGCCGACCCACCGTGGAGCCGGGGGATATCGGAACGCCAGGCTCGTGTCGGCCCGATGCATGCGCGGCTCCCCCATCGTGAGGCGCCAAACGAGCCGACGCGATGCTAGTCACCGCGTATCGCCAGTCACGACGCCATGCAAGACCACGGCAGTCTCACCCGGCGAACGGCGTCTTCGGCGCGTGTCTTCACGCCCGATCGGGATGCGCTCGACTCGGGCAACCTGCCATGTCGGGTCGTCATCCGCGAGGCGGCGTCAGGTACGTCCACGAGCACGCCCTGGGAACCTCGTCAGTACGTAAGGTCTCCATAACGCTGGATATGCCCGGTGATGTATTCCATGACCGCTTGTGAACCCGGGCAGGTCTGGTCATACATGACAGCCTCATCGCGGGTGGTCGTCATGTACATGCGGTCGTTCTTGACCGCGACGCCCTCGTTGAGCACCCAGATGAGGTCAGGCCCGTACGCCATGAAGTCGTGGTTCCACCAGTCGGCGTTCTCGCAGATATTCTTGAAGACCGTGGCCCACGCGGGCGCTCGGATTGCCACTATGAATGCGTACGGCGCGACAGGAGGCACCGGCACGCGTTCGTTGCCCTGCCCTCCACGCATCATCCCCGTACCACCCGGACGCACCTGCTTCTTGATCGCGGCAGCCTTCTTGAGCGCAACCTTGAGTTCATCCCCTGCGAGGCTGCTCTTCACTTCAGCCGCAGCGATAACGGCCTCTGGGCCGGCATGAATTTGGTCGCCTATCCGCCTGACGCCAAACTTGCTGTCGATGAAGATCGCGTCGACCTGGCCGGTTGTTGTGCCAACACCCGAGACGATTTCGCCGGCCGCCACCGTCACCCTGCCTGGCAACCCGATCCTCGGTGCCGCTTCGCGGATAAAGAACTCCCGGGCGTTACCGATGGTCGTTGAGCCGGAGAAGAGTCCAGACTCTTGGGCGTTCGCCAGCAGCGAACGCTCAAGCGCCCAAAAGGACTCTCTAACAGAATCTGTCATCTCAGCTGCTCCGATCCCCTGCGAGAATGTTACGTCGAAATCGTACCGTGTTACGGCCCCTGTCCCTCCCCCCACGGGGCTAGTCAACCGGTACCTTTGATAGCAGCTGATCCCCAGACCTTCGCTCGAAGGGTGCAACCTTTGGGATCCGCCGTACTCGTAAGCCTTGGGATGAGGGTGGGCGAGGGCTTGCCTGGTGCGGGCTCCGGTGCGGGTGGTTGACGGGCGTTGAAGCAAGGTGGAACATGGGCACCGGCGCGGTCCGACGCCCAGCTCGGCAGCCCCCATCCCGGCGGTGGGCGTCGAGTGCAGGGGGACGCAGGCATCCCCGGACCAGCATCGGAAACCTCGTAGGTCATGGCGTGTCCGGCCGGGGGCGGCGCGCGTGGCCGGGAAGAGGATCTGATGCCCAAGGACAAGAACTTCAAGCGTCGTGTGCGTGCCCGCATGACCGACACCGGCGAGCGCTACACGGACGCCCGGTCCCAGCTGCGGCCCGACGCCGCCGGCCAGCCCACGCCCGATGAGCCGCCAGCGATCGACGGCGTCGTGCCCACGGGTCTGGAGGAGCTGCAAAAGTGGCGCCGCATGCGTCCGTGGCCTGTGGCGGGCGTCGGCTCACCGGAGGCCTTCGGCCACCGCTGGGAGCTGACCGTGGACGCCGGGGGCCGTCTGGCGGTCCTGGAGCCGCCGGCCCTGGACGTCGGCGCGGTCGCCGCGCTCGGACGGGCGGCCGGCGGCGTGGGCACCATCGCGTTCGGCCTGCACATGGACCTGCCGGCCCCCGAAGGCTGCGAGCCCGGCGACGCCCCACCCTTCGGCCCGGACTTCCACGAGCCACTGCGCCGCGTCCACGACGAACTCCTTCGGCACCTCGACCTGCCCGGAACAGGACCGGGATTCATGATGATCGGACCGGCCCGCCGCAACGGCGGCCACATGGTCGTCCCCGCACACACCGGGACTACCCTGCTCGTCGGTACCGCCGCGGGCGGCGGCACGGTCGCCGTGCCGGGGACCCGCTTCGGCACCAACCTCGATGCGGCTCGGGACGCCGCCACCCTCGGGCGCTTGGATCCCTCGACGTGGCCCCAGCTGCCCGACGAGCCGTGGGCCTGCTACGGGGTCGTGCTGCAGATCGAACGCGACTTCCCGGTGCAGCGGATGCCGACCCATCCGCCGGCGGGCTACATCGGACCGTGGCATGTCCAGCCCGCGATCGGCGAGCTCTGGGACGAGGCCGGGCGGCTGCTGCAGTCGGCCGCCGCCCAAGTGGGCCTGCCTGCCTGGCCGCTGCACGAGGCCTCGCTCACGGACGCCACGTCAGGCTGGCCGGGCAGCAAGTACAGCTGGCAATCCTGAGTAGGCCACGTTCCACCGGCGCCGTGAGCGGGCCGGCGCTAGTGCTCGAGGCGCCCGTTGACACCTGGATGAGTTCGAATCGGACCCTTGTCATCTCGCACGGGCGCATCTCGTCCAACCCATGCCGGACTGAGCCCGAAGTTGGTCCTGGGTCCTGTGACGCTCCGCTGCCGTCGACGGCTGCGCGGTGCCGGCTACGAACCTTCCCGTAGCCCCGGTGACTCCCGCCATTCGGGTGGCCATCGGAGCCCTCGGGGAGCCGCCGATCCCGCAGGCCGGCGGTTAGGTTGGAGGTCCTATTTCAGGCTCGACTGGTGGTATTTCAGCAGCGAGGGCAAGACGTCGAGGCTGGGGGTCCGTGTTACGCCTGGCGGAAGGGCTGCGGACGTGTGGAGGCCACGGCGATCCAGCAGGACGGCATTGATGCCGGCTACCTGAGCGGCGGCTGCGTCTTGGTGCAGGCTGTCCCCGACGAGCCAGGCGCTGGCGGCCGGCACGCCGAGTTCGTCCAAGCCGAGTTGGAAGGCCGCGGCTTGGGGTTTCTCGAGGCTGTGGACCAGCAGTGGGACCGCAATGTCGATGAGGGAGCTCAAGCCGCGATGGTCCAGGACTGCCCATAGATCGATGTCGGTGTTGGATAGCACGCCGAGGCGGACCCCTTGGCGGTGAATTTGTGCGAGGGGTTCGGCGACGTCGGGGTAGGCCTGGTAGGAGGAGGGCGCGCGGTAGTGGGCGGACATCACCGCGGCTAAAGCGGCGCCATCGCCGTTCACGCCGAGGCAGTCAAGCAGGAGGGTGCACACCCCGGTCCACACGTCGCGTTCTGGCGGCCAACGTCCCTGACGGCGCAGGCCGCCGACGCGGGCCTCCAGATCATGCAGCCCTTGCGAGCAGGCAGCCTCGGTCAGTTCGAGCTCAGCAGCCAGCCGCGCGGCTGTGGAGGGGCGCAACTGCACGAGTGTGTCGTGGAAGTCGAACAAAACCCCTTGCTCGTACATCTCGCCGTGTCCCCCAGCCGTTTCATCACACCGACTAGACCACTGGCGGCTCGATCACCTTGCACGCCGTCTCGACGCCCCTACTCCGGCCATGACCAGCAGCAACCCTGCGACGGAGAGCGCCAATCCTGCTCCCTGAAACTGCGGCAGGAGGGTGCTCGCCTGGGTCTCGTTGGCATGGCCGCTGAGGCGCACCTTGTTGGTGTAGATGTCCTCCGACTGGAACTCTGGACCGGAGTTCCGGGTGTCCTGCCAGGCAAGGTAGACCGAGTCGTCGTTGGACGTGATTCCGATATTGAAAGAACTGCTGACCCGGTTAGACCAAATACCCACTGAACGGTCGATGGCCCGGTCGCTGACGGGGTGGCTTGGTGAAAACGTTACGCCCTGATCGTCGGACCACGCGTAGTACAGGTGGGCAAGGCCATCCTCGCCGCCTTGTCCAGTGGTGTCCACCGGCGGTGTGGGGCTGTTGCGGAAGTCGTACCAGACGACGTCGATGCGGCCGTTGGGGGCGATCGCGATACCGGGGTCGTGCTGGTTTGCGTCCGTATCGTCATCGTTGATTATCAACCGGTCCGACCACGTCTCCCCTCCATCCCGGCTCGAACGAAACAAAATATCGTGGCGTGCGTCCTCGAAGTCTGGCTCGGCATTCCGCTCTTCTTGATTGCCGTACCAGATCATGTAGACCGCATCACTTGTCGGATCAGCAGCGAGTATGGGCGGACGTGACGCGCTCTGGTTCCCTGCGTCGATGGGCTCGGCCTCAGTGAACGTCTCCCCAAAGTCATCAGACCGCGCGTATTGAATTGGGCGGACTGGACGCTCGTCCTCACCCGCACCGAACGTCCGTGTCCAGTACACCGCATGCAACGTCCCGTCTGAGCCGACCGCCAGGCCAGGGTAGTCGCCCCCTTCTACCCCGCTGATGTCAACCGGCTCGGCGAACGTCTCGCCGCCATCGTCGGAGGCCGCTACGTTGCTGCGCACCTTCCCCGAATCGTCCTGATGAAGACCTTGCCGCCATCCCACATAGACACGGGAGGAGTCGGAGGGATCGACAGCAAGCATAGGACCTTTGTTCGTATCGAGATTTGGATCGTCGGTGTCGGCGCGGAAAACCACGGTATGGTCAAACGTTCTCCCAGCATTGGTTGACCGAGCTAGGAACACGTGTCGGTGTGATTCTGTGCGCTCTTGGGGTTCCGACGGAAGCTCACTGGCCACGAAGGCCACATACAAAGTACCGTCCTCGGCGAACTGCAAAGTGGCGTATGGCCCGTACTCGGCAGTGAGCGTGCAATCGGTGAACTCCTCCGGCATGAGCTCGCCGCCTTCCTGCCAACTCCGGCCGTCGTCGGTCGAGATGTGGACGTTGCACGTCTGGCTGTGGCGGACCTCGCCTTCGACGATCACCAACTCCCCCGTATCAGGGTGCTGCCCGATCTGGGGCGAGCTGTGGGCTCTGGTGGGATCGGGGTCATGGGTGACCTGTACCGCACCGGTCGGAAACGGTTCCTCTTGTTGTGCCGCCGCGGGCCCGGATGCTTGCCCCATCACAAGCAGTGTCAATGCACCAACTATGGAATATGCTCCTGCCCTGTGCGACATCATAGTCATCCCCTTACATGAGATGGACATCTGTAGGAAGCGGTGCCGTGAAAGTCGATGTCCGCACCACAGCATCACTGGCTACCGCAGCGACGATCCTCAGCCCAGCGGTCATAAGGGTAACAACCCATTTTTGTCCCAGTAAGTGCCGTATAACTATAGCCATTTCTACATCTACATGTGTAGGGGCAGGTTCTGCGCCCTCGACAGCAAGGAGCCGAAGGTGGCTCGACTCGGCCCAGGCGGGGTTAAGCCGGAGTCCAGTCGTTGACGACGTCGTCACGCTCCGTGGCCGGAGACGTGCGCTCGACACCGCCTGCAGGTCAACGTCCAACCTTGTGGTATCCGCCCGGCTGGGACGCAGTCACTGCTCCATTCCACGTCTGTCGAGGGCGACTCGACTCATCGCCGGAATCGATCGAGGACATCCGCCAGGTCCTCCGGATACACGAGCGCGTTAGTACGTCGCAGTTCATCGACCGTCCACCACCGGTGGCCAGTCACCGTTGCCCGTTCCGTATCAGTCCATGCTTCGCCGCTGACCACGACAGCCTTCGATATGCGGACGAGGAAGATCGTTTCCTCTTGATCGTAGGTTTCCCCCTCGAAGACCCACTGGAATCGACGAGTGAACAGCAGCGGTCCTAGATGGCGGATCCGTCCACCGGTTTCTTCGAACGTCTCCCGGATCGCCGCCGCCTCAAGCGTCTCCCCCTCATGGATGGCACCGCCGACAAGGAACCATACAGGAGGGTCGTACGGCACAGTCCGGTCGATGCCTCGGAACAAGAGAATCCGGTCGTCAGGATCGATCATCAGCACCTTGGCACAGATGCGTTTCGTCGGCTCCACGGAACCTGTCAACCTGAATGAGGCAGATTTCTGAGAAAATTAGGCAGTCTGGAGGTCGCTGTCGTCGGGCCTGTTGATCCAGACGGTGTCGGGGAGGGCTGGTGGTTGGGGGGGCTTGCGGACGAACCGTTCGGGGTTGGCGGCGTAGGCGCCGTCGAGCACGACGCCGCGGGCGGCGCGGACCTGCCCGGTGCGGCCGTAGTGGACGTCGGAGGGGGTCATCAGGCCGATGCCGGAGTGGCGGTGGACGGTGTTGTAGTAGACGAAGAACGGACGGCAGAAGGCGCGGGCGTCGGCGATCGAGCCGAACCGGTCGGGGAAGTCGGGCCGGTATTTCAGCGTCTTGAACTGCGCTTCGGAGAACGGGTTGTCGTTGGAGGTGTGGGGCCGGCTGTGGCTCTTGGTGACCCCGAGGTCGGCGAGCAGGTGCGCGACGGGCTTGGAGGCCATGGACGGGCCACGGTCGGCGTGCAGGGTCAGCCGGTCGCGGCTGATGCCCTGCTTGGCGATCGTGTCGTCGATCAGCTGCTTGGCCAGCTCGCTGGACTCGTTGGGGGCGAGCAGCCAGCCGGGCACGTAGCGGCTGTAGATGTCGATGATCACGTACAGGTAGTAGGAGGTCCACTTCGCCGGGCCGAGCAGCTTGGTGATGTCCCATGACCAGCATTCGTTGGGTCCGGTAGCGACCAGCTCGGGTTTGACGTGGGCGGGATGGGTGGCCTGGCGACGGCGCTCGCGCACCTCCTCGTCGGCGGCCAGGATCCGGTACATCGTGGACTGCGAGGCCAGGTAGGTGCCTTCGTCGAGCAGCTCGGCGTAGACCTGCGCGGGCGCCTTGTCGACGAACCGGGGCTCGTGCAGGACATCGCGCACCCGCTGACGCTCGGCCGGTGACAGGGCACGCGGCTGAGGCCGAGGCGGGGTCGGCGGGCCGGGCACGACCGGCTCGGGTGAGACCCGGTGACGTCGGTAGTGCTTCGCCCGAGACCGGCCCAGCACCCGGCAGGCCGCCGCGGTGCCCACCGTTGGTGCGAGCTCGGCGACCGCCTCGTCGACCACGACGTCTACTCGGTCTGCTCGTCCGCGCTCTCGGAGATCGTCTCCAAGAGCGCCGAGACTTTTCCCTGCACCTCGATCACCAGCCTGGCGCGTCCCAGTTCGGCCTCGGCCCGTTCGGCGCGGCGCCGCAACGCCGCCAACTCGGCCTTTGACCCCCTCGACGCCGCCGCCTGGGGCTTGCGGCCCCGCTTGCGGTCCAACGCCTCCAGCGCGCCGCTGTCACGTGCCCGGCGCCAGTCGATGATGTTGGAGGAGTACAAGCCCTCACGGCGCAGCAGCGCGCCCCTGGCGCCCGGCTCGCTCGCCCGGTCGTACTCCTCCAGGATCGCCAGCTTGTACTTCGCGGTGAACCGGCGGCGCTTGGCCTTCGCGGGCACCTCAGCGTCGGGCTCGGCTGGCATCGGCCCCTCATGGGCGCCGGTCCTCGCATCTGTCATCACTGCGGTCATGGTCGGGTCTCCTCTCGCCCTCATGTGTAATTACAGTACCGTAGTCCTGTCTCACTCCATGTTGACAGAGAGGGCCATGAGGGGGACTATCGCAGCCCGCTACGGCCCATCACACTTCCGCGACCCGCCCATGACCGAACGCGTGCTGGTCACCAGTTAACCTTCAGTGAACCTTCGAAGAGCCGCTGGACTCTGGCGGTTCTATGTGGGCGTCGCAACCCTTTGGGAGCCGCCGTACCACTGCGGTGCGGCTCGGGCCCGGAAGTAGCGTGACTGCCTATGGGCAGGTTGAGATGGCCCTTGACACCGGGTGGGTCGCCGGGGCGCTTGGCGATCCGCCGGTCTGCGGGGGGCGGCGCCATGAACTTCGGCCAGCAGTCGGCTTGAAAGGGCCCCCGTCGCAACGGCGACAGGCGAGAGCGGCTGCTCTGTCCCCCCGTCGGCGTGCTCCACGTGACACCCGATGGGCGCGGTTTCAAGCGCGTGGTTGCTTGCTGCGACTGCTACGGGGGAGGCGGGGGTGTGGGTTCCCCTGGACAGGTCAACAGCGCGGTGGCCTGCCCTGGCCCTGCAGCACGGATTGCTTGCCCGCATTCGATGACACCTTCACCGGATTGCGCCTCGACGAGAACCTCGATGCTGTCCCCGAGTCCTACCCACGTCCTGGCTCCCACGGGCCGTACGACAAAGCCTTCGGGTACGCCACCGGTGTTCACCCGGCGGACCGTCAGATCGACACAGGCTGTCTGGCTTCGGACCGAACGGCGGAACTCGTCCTCGGCGACAGAAGATGTGGGGAACTCGATGATCCAGCCCTCCCGTGCCTCCCAGGCGCACTGGACCCCTCGGTACAGTTGCGCGGCAAGCGCTGGCAGGAGCACCGCAACCAGCAAGAGCGCAACTCCGAGTGCGGTAGGGCACAGCCATCGCCTCGACCGGAGCCCTCCAGGTTCAGGTGCGAGCATCTCTTCCACTCGACCATCGTGACGGGGACGGCGCGTTCGCGCCACTGCAGCGACTGTTGTCGGAAGCGACCGAGGAAGATGTTCCGACCGTCGAGTTTCGGACCCGCCGAGGAACCCACATGGAGCTGGCAAGTCGGACTCGCGCCTGGACCCAGTCGCGCGATACACCTCCCACGACCTTCTCCTGGCCCGCCCGTCCGACACCGCTGAACTCGACCTCTGAGAGCGGCAAGGAGGGCTGCGCTGATCGTGCCGAAGCCACACACGCCGCCAAGGGTCAGGGAGTTCGGACCGCCCATGCCGACTTGCCCAAGGCGGGTCCTGCGGGGCCGGTGTTCTTCTCGCCGATGTGGTCGGCGAGCCGGCCGTAGTAGCGCGCTTCGACCTCGTACTTGTTCTCCGCGTAGCCGACGGTGAGGTTCTCGTTGGCGTAGTGAAGTTCGTGGTCGGGGTCATGCTGCATCTGAGCGACGTGGCGGAGCTCGTGGAGCAGCGAGTTGTTCACGACGTAGAGGTGTCGGTCCTTGAACGTCGGCTTGTCGACGACATGGATGACCACCCGGTAGGCGTCGGGGCCGATGCGTTGGGCGGAGCCCTGCTGGCCGGGGAACTGCTGTGGGCGCAGGCGCACCTTGACGAGGGTGTGGGGTCCGACGGTGACGCCGACAGCGGCGAGGGCGGTGTCGAGCGCATTGGCGTCCAGGTGGAGCGGCGTGGAGCCGGCCGGCCGGTCGTCACGGACGTCGACGGCGTCGCTGAGTCGCGCGGGTTCAGCTGGCGCAACGGTGAAGGCCTCGTGGGTCTTGGCCGAGTCGGAGCCCATGATCGTGGGCCGGTCAGCTTGGCAGACGCACGGGACCGTTATCGCGTGCACACCGGTAGCCCTCGAGCCGGGCGGCTGCCCAGCGCTCGGCGTCGGCCTCGCTGCGCGGCAGGTCGTGGCGGTGTTGGTGGACGTGGCGGGCCTCATGCGCGGCGAGCCGCACGATCTCCTCTCTCCAGTCCTCGATCAGCAGCTCGGGGGTGTCGCGGCGTCGAGGGTCGCGAGAGAGCCGCGGGTAGGGATCGCTAGCCGCGGTGGGATCGGCGGGGATGCAGAGACGGACCAGGAACCGGACCCCCGACGTCACACCGTGTCGGCGACGGTCGCGGACCCGGCCGGAGTAGGCGTAGCGGGGCTGGAGTGTCGTCTCCTTGGCGGGTCCGTGCAGGGACGAAGGGAGCCTGGCGAGCGGGCGCGGTGACGTGGCCGAGTGCCCGTGGGTGCGCCCGACGCTGACCTCGGCGGGCCGCGAGCAGATGGCCGGGTTGCGGCACGTGCGGACCCACCGGCGGAGGGTGGTGGGGGCCGCGCCCACGTGCATCTCGACGTCATCGGTGTCGACGCCAGCGAGGCCGTGCTCGATGAGCGTCGTCAGCAGCACTCTGGACAAGCGGAGGGAGGGGTCGATGTTGATCTGCACGGTCGGCTCCTACGGATCGTGGTCCAAGGCGTCGAGCTCGCGTTGGGTCTCGGCGTCCAGCACGGTGTAGTAGTAGGTGTCCCAGCGCTGGAGCTCGGCGAGCGTGTCGGGACCAGCGGGCCGCACGACGGCATGCTGGCCGGTGGTAAGCACGAAGCGGATCGTGGCGCCGTCGATGCGGGCGGTCGTGAACTCCAGTGCCCTTCGGCGCGTGACGTCGACATCGAAGGCATAGGGCGGCTGTCCGGCCTCGGAGCGGTCGGGGACGTAGCCGTCGTCGATCGGGCGGACCCAGACGAGGCTGGTGCCCTCGACACGGTGGTGGCGGGCCAGCGGCGCGCGGAACGCGACCTCGCCCGCGGGATGGCGGACCTCGAGCTCAGCGCCGCTCTCGAGGCCGGCTTCTCCACCGGTGAGCAGGTCGGCGAGGTGGCGGTCGAGCGTCTTGGTCCACACGGTTGTCGGCGTCATGGTTTGACGACCTCTTGGATGGGTCGGCCGGCAAGGTGGCTGATGCCGCGAGAGGTCAGGGCATCGAGCACCTTGGTGCGCATGGACTTGCTGCCGCACAGGATGCGGCTGGGAGCCTGCTCGCCGAGCAGGTCGATGCCGTTGCGGAACATGACCTCGTTGCTGGCACTGTGGAACTTCGCCACGGCGTGGGGGTCGCGGGTCAGCTTGGTCGCGCTGTACTGATGGGACTTGGGGTTGATGGCGCCGTAGTGGTCACCGTCGTAGGCGTACCAGTCGGCCCGCATGAGCAGCCTGGACGGGTCGTCCCAGCACAGCACCGGCCCCGATGACGAGCGCTTGGCGGCGCGCAGGAACACCGACTGCGCTCCGCCGGTGTCCATGTCGGCGGCCTCGGAGGCGCCCACGTTGGTCTTGATGCCCATGAGGCGCCGCCGTTCGGTGCACGCGAGCACCCCACCGTTGGTCAGCAGCCCGAGCAGGTCGCCGCCACGGACGTGGTGGGACAACCCGCGGGACCCGAACGCGCCGTCCACGCCGGCAGGGTTGGCCGCGACGTCGAAGCGGTTCCACTGCAGCCACCCGCCGGCGCGGGTTGGGGTGGGGTCGTAGCCGGGGCTGGCGGCCAGCGCCGCGCCGTCGGGGTGGCCGGTGGCGTGGGCGACGGCGTCGCGGAGGACCGCGACCTTGTGGGTGAGGGCGCGGGCTTCTGCTTCGAGCAGCAGGTGCCGGCCGAAGTCGGCGAGCTGGTGCTCGTTCATGCCGATGGCCTCGTCGGCGCGGGCGGTCCACAGCTCCTGGTAGGTGGCGTCTTCCAGCCCTTTGCAGCCCTCAAGCGCGGCCTGCACCTCGGGTCGGGTGTCGAGGCGCTGCGCGGTGATGTTGCGGGAGAGGTAGGCCCACTCCCCTTCCGCCTGGGACATCGGACGATTGACGAGGTTGAGCTGGCCGAGGCGGGTGACGAGCTCGGCTCCGTGTCCGCCGCCGGGCGGGGCGATGATCTCCAGGCCGCCGCGCTGGCTGAACGCGGGGTTCTTCTTGCCCTCCGCGGCGGCGTGCGGCCGGTACACGGCGGTGTAGCCGTCGCCGAGGTCGATCACGTACTCGTGGCCGGCGCCCGTGGACCGCTGCTTGCCGTCCCAAATGGCGTGACCGCCCTGCAGGGTCGGCTTGATGCGGGTGGCCTGGCGGGCGTGGGCGGCTGCCAGCCCGTCGGGTAGATCGCCGGCAGGGGCGGGCACGAGCTCGGTGACCTGGATGGTGGAGGCGACCTCGTGTGCGGTCAGCGAGGGGACCTTGCCGCCGTTGTCGTAGGCGACGGCGTAGCCGGGGGCGAGCCGCTCAGCGAGCTGGTCGGCAGCGGCCCGGTAGTGGCCGATCATGGCGTGCTCGGCGGCGGTGCGCTGCGGGTCGGCGTCGAGCTCGTCGAGCGCCGCGACGAGCGTGGTGTGGTTGGCGTGGGTGTGCTCGGGGATCCCGTCACCGGCCTTGAGATGGTGGTTGACGCTCTTGACGATCGTCTGGACCTGCTCGAACAGCTGGTGCTGCTCGTCGATGGGCAGGCGTCCGTTGACCTGCTTGTCGACGGTGACCGCGACCTTGTGCTCGTCGTTGAGCGCGAGGGCCTCGAGGAGCTTCTGCTCGGCCTCGGGGGTGACGGTGGCGAACAGCACGTCGCGTGGCCCGCCGCTCCCGGTGTAGGTGAGCAGCGTCGCCGACGAGTCCTCGAGGTCGGCGCCGCCGACGAGCAGCGGCGCGCCCGCGGGGTCGCCTTCGGCGGCGGTGTCGGGGACGGCCAGCAGCGGGCTGGCGAAGGCCTCGGTGATGGCGGCGTCCGCCTGGGCCTGGGCCGTGGCCGAGCCCGCAAGCTCGGGCGCGGCCAGCCCGAGCGTTGCGGCGGCGGGGGTCACGGTGAACGCCTCGTGGGTCTTGGCGCTGTCGCTGCCCATCACGCCACCTTCGTCAGGCCGGCGGCGTCCAGCCCGAGGCCGCTGTAGAACGCGGCGAAGTCCGCGCGCAGCCGCTGCTTGCGGGCGACGGCCTGGCGGCAGAACTCGTCGGCGACGTCGGCGTCGGTGACGGCGGTGGTGCCCAGGCGTTTGCCGGCGGCCTTGCGCATCCGCTTCACCCACGGCAGGCCGGCGGCCACGCCTGCGGCGGCGACGGGCTGCAGCTCGGCGCGCAGCTGGGCGTCGGGGATCTGCTCGAAGGCCTTGATGGTGGGCAGGGCAGCCTCGGGCCGGACCCGCACCCCCTTGCCGAGCGTGCTGGCCTTGGCGGCCTTGCAGGCGCTCAGGTAGGCGGGCGGCGCGTTGCCGTACACGCCGTTGGGGTCGTAGTCCAGCGACAGGCGGTCCTCGCCGAAGTAGCGCCAGGCCTGGCCGTGGTCGATGGGCGTGAGCCCCCCGGAGGGGGTGCGCAGGATGTTGGTGGGGTTGCCGTCGTGGTTGGAGCACATCCACGCAGCGACGTGGAATCGCACCACCCCGTCGACTTCCGCCTGGCTCCATTGTCCCGGATCGGATGGCAGATGCTCGCCGCCAGCGACCCATGGTTGGATGCTGCCGGTCTTGCCGTGGACGTCGCGGACGTACACCGGCGGGGTGCGGATGCCGGCGAGGTGGTGCAGCCGCGCTGCGGCGGATTCAGCGTGGGCGCGGGCGCCCCCGGTCTTGTCGGGCTTGTGCAGCCAGCTGCGGCCGTCCTGGTCGGTGTGCAGCGTCTTGGTGTGCATGCCGCCGACGTTCGCGGGCGCGCCCTTGGATAGGTTCAGCGCGGCGATCTCGGCGACGGGCTGCGGGCTGGGTACGTCGGCGGCGAGGGCCTGGTGGCCCTTGAGCGCGGCGACGGCGGCGGCGTGCTTGGAGCGCCAGCCTCCGCCGACCGCTCCGCTGGGCTTGGCCGGGGCCGGACCGCCGGATGTGGATGTGGCGGCCGGCGCCGCCGGCACGATCGAGGGTGCAGGCTTCTTGGCGGCCTTCGCGTCGACCTGCTGCTGGATTGTGTCCGCCTTGAGCGCGGGGTCCCAGCTGGCGGCGATGTAGTTCTGCACCTGGGCGCGGGACGCCTTCTTAGCGTTGGTGAGGCCGAGGTCACCGGCGGCGTCGCGCAGCGTCGCGAGCGACTGGGTCTTGGCCCATGCCCGCCATCCGGTCGTCCGGGCCTTGGCGTCGTGTTCCATGGCCCACGCGCCGGTGGCCTTGAGGGCGGCAAGGGCTGGCCGGTCGGCGGCCTCGCCGGCCCACCCGGCTACGGCGGTACGAGCGTCGTGCACCTGGCCCCAGGCGCTGGCCCACCCGACGACAGCGGCCGGCCCAGCGGGTGTGGCACCCCCGGCCGACTCGGCCGCGGCGAGCGCCTCATGAAGCCCGGCGACCTGCGCGGCACGGTCGGTAGCGACGCCGTGCAGGTGCGCGCGGACCGACTCTGGCGTCGCGGCACGCAAGAGCGCCAGCTGCGCGTCACGATCCAGCCAGCGGGTCTGCGGCTCGTCGAGCGAGCCGTTGGGGGGGGG
>JBBDQS010000138.1:16878-71138 GCA_040905805.1 Egibacteraceae bacterium
TCGGCCGCGGCCGCGGTGACGGCCGCGGTGACCATCGCGCGGCGCAGCCCCGACGGCAGAGCGGCGAGCTGCTTGTCGACCAACCCGCTGGCCGCGTTCTTGGCGGTGTCCAGATCGGTGGGGGCCATGTCGGGACAGGCAGCGGTGTGCAGCCGCCGCTCGGCGGCGATGAGCTCACCCAGTCCCCCATCGCCGTCACCGTAAGGATCGAGCTCGGCGAGGCGCTGGTTGACCTCGGCGAGCGCGATGGCGACCTGAGCGGGTGTTGCCTGCCACGTGCCGACGGTGGCGCCCGGGGCGGAGGTGGCTTCGGCGGCTTGCACGTCAGCGAGCGTGTGCCCGTGCACGCTGTCGATCTCGCCTGCGGCCAGCTGACCGTAGCGTTGGGTGGCCTTGGCTTGGATCTTGGCCTTGGAGGGCGAGTCGGAGGGGTAGGCGGGGTTGAGCCAGTGCACCAGCGCACTGCCGCTGACCAGCTGGGGATGCGCGAAGCCCTGCGCCGCCGCGAGCTCCTGCAGCTGGGCCTCGGGGAGGCTGGCCAGCACGTCAGCGGCGCCGACGGCGATGGCAGCATTCCAGTCCTGCTGGTCGTCACCGACGAGACCAGACTGGTCGAGCTCTGCGGTGGCTGTGGTGACCAGCCAGCCGAGATCCTCGTAGAAGTGCGCGGGATCGCTGTGCTCGGCGAGTCCCGCGATCAGCGCGGCGGTGTGGGCGAGCTTGCCCTCGGGCGAAGCAGTGTCAGGGGTCTCCTCGACAAGCTCATCGGCGGGGTCATCGACGAGCTCGCCGTCGTCGGCGGGGGCAACGGTGAAAGCCTCGTGGGTCTTCGCGCTGTCGCTGCCCACCGCCTACGCCTCCGCCTCGATGTTCAGCAAACCGTCGAGGGCGGTCTCCACGGCGTCGCGCAGCGCCATGCCGTCAGCGGGTGCGTCGAGGGGCGCGAGGTCGACCGTGCGTCCGTTGGCGTTCTCGGTCCAGAACTCGACACGGTCGTCCAGTGCCACCGCCGAGGTCGCGTTGAGCCGATCCCGCCAGATGTCCGCGGCGGGTTCCAGCGGCACCCATGAGGCGTGGTGGTGGCTGCCGTGGACGCCCAGAACGCCGACGGGGCGGGTGGCCGCGCCCGTCGTGGGGTCGTTGGCCAGCAGCACCCACAGCTGTGGCGCGGTGGTCACGGCGCCTCCCGGGTGGTGGCCGGGGCGAACTGTGCACGCTCGGCGTGGAAGACCAGGGGCACCATGCCCAGCGCACCGTTGCGGTGCTTGGCCACCGCCAGCTCGGCAGCGCCGGTCACAGGGGGCTGGGCCTGGTAGGCCGCTTCGCGGTACAGCAGCCAGACCAGGTCGGCGTCCTGCTCGAGCCCGCCGGAGCCGCGCAGGTCCGCCAGCTGCGGTCGGCGGTCGGTGCGTTCCTCGGGGCGGCGGGACAGCTGAGACAGCGCGAGCACCGGCAGCTCCAGCTCCTTGGCGAGCAGCTTGAGGCTGCGGGAGGTCTCGGCGAGCTCGCTGGCGTGGTTGTCCATCCGCCGGGGTGGGGCGAGCAGCTGCAGGTAGTCCACGACGACGAGCGCGAGGCCGTGCCGGCGTTGCAGCCGGCGGGCGCGGGCGCGCACGTCCGAGGCCGACAGCCCGGGCGAGTCGTCCAGGTGCAGCGGCGCGTCGGCGAGGCGGCCGACCGCCCCCGAGATCGCCGCCCAATCCGGGTCGCCCAGCTGGCCGGTGCGCAGACGCGACAGCGGCAGGCGGCACTCCGCGGACAGGATGCGCTGGACAATCTCGCCAGCGGACATCTCCAGGGAGAACAGCGCGACGGGCTGGCGCAGCCGAACAGCGGCGTGGGTGGCGATGTTGACCGCCAGGGCGCTCTTGCCGAGCCCGGGCCGGGCGGCCAGCAGCACCAGCGAGGCGGGCTGCAGGCCGGCGGTGAGCCGGTCAAGGTCCGGGTAGCCGGTGGCCAAGCCGGTCACGGGCCCTTGGCCCTCAAGGGCCTCAAGGCGCGCCAGCTGGTCGGTGACGAGGCCGCGGAGGGCGGACAGCTCACCGGGGGTGCGGCGGGCGGCGTGCTCGTGCAGCAGCGTCTCGGCCTGGTCGGCGATCTCCACGGCTGTGTCGCCGTTGTCGGGGTACATGGCCAGCCGGGCGATCTGGCTGGCAGCGTCGAGGATGCGGCGGCGCAGCGCGCAGTCGGCGACGATCCTGGCGTAGTAGGGGGCGGTGGCGGTCGTGGGGGTCGCCGACATGAGGTCGGCGAGCGCCACGGCACCGCCGACGTCGGCGAGCTGGCCGCGGCGCTCGAGCTCGTCGCCGACGGTGATCGGGTCGGCGGGCTCGCCGGCGTCGTGCAGGCCGGTGATGGTCTCGAACACGGTGCGGTTGGTTCCGCGGTAGAAGTCGGCGGGGCGCAGGATCTCGCTGACTTCGTCGATGGCGCTGGCCGACAGCAGCATCGCGCCGAGCACGCTGCCCTCCGCGTCGAGGTTGTGGGGTGGCGCCTGGCCGCTGGGGGCGCTCGGGCCCGGCCGTGGGCCGCTGCGGGGGCCGACGTGGCGGGCGGATGCGGGAGCAGCGCTCATGCCGTTGGCTCCTCCACCACCATCTGCTTGCCGTCCAGGCGCCACGTCGGCGGCGGCTCGGCGAGCAGGTCGGCGTAGTAGCGGACGCTGGCGGCGAACGCGTCGTGGTCGTGCGCGTGGGCGTCCACGCGTCCCTGTGGGGTCATGACGGCGCCGTGGCGGGCGTACTGCTGGGGGTTCTGGGACACCAGGACGAGGCGATCGCCGAACAGCGCGTGCAGCTCGCGGATGCGGCTGCGTCGGGAGGTGCCGCAGGCGATCAGCCGTGTGCCGGCGGGCAGCAGCAGCGACAGGTAGGCCAGGCCGGGCAGCGCCATGTCGTTCCACGAGGCGTCGCGGCGGAACGTCTGCAGGTTGATCGCCACGGCTGCCGGCGCGGTATCGGCCAGCCAGGCGCCGTAGCGGTCGAGGTCCTCCTGGCGGAACCAGTACAGGTTGGGCACCGCCGGTACGCCGGCGTCGCACAGCTCTTGGGCGAGCAAGAGGTTGCGGCGGAAGTTCAGGAGGTGCTCGGCGCGCGGCTGGTTGCCGTACATCGAGTAGTTGCACGCCAGCACGAGGTCCCACTGCTGCTCGGCGAGGCGTGGGATCAGCTGGCGGCGGCGAGTCCAGAACGCCTCGACGAGGGGATCCTCGCCGTAGCCGACGAGCACGGCCAACTGGTCGTGGTGCAGGCCCAGAGCCTCGCGTGCGGTCGTGTCCGTGAAGCGGGGCACGACGCGGTGGCTGGTTGGGCTGAACACCCGCCGTAGCCCGACCGCGTACGCGGGCCACCGAAGGTCAGCGTCGAAGCGGGCGAGGTCGTGACCGTCCACCTGCGGGATGAACGGCGGTAGCGCGGCGGGCAGCCGGGCCTCGAGCACGATGTCGTCGAAAGCGACCGTGCCGCCCACGTCGCGCATCCATGCCGCGATGTCGGTCCGGCTGCCGCAGCGGATCGGACACTGCCCGCAGCCCGCCTCACCCGCGGCCGCCGCATCGCTCCGGGCGCACCCGCAGTAGGAGCAGCTGGAGTTGCACCCCGAGCACACCGGCTCGGCCGCTTCGGGGTTGCCGACGAAGAACGAGCACCGCGAGCAGTCACAACCTCGCGCCGGAACAGGCACGGAAGCGGCCCGGGGCAGACTGGCCTCTTGGCTGGAACCACACACAACCATAAACTAGCATGTGTTACCATGAATAGTCTAGGACGCCTGGCCGGGCTCGAAGCCAAGTTCGACCTCGACGCCGAAGACGACGCCCCGAGATGCAGGCGGGGTGGCCTGACACGCGGCGGCCGACCGGGTTGTCTCGGCCCCACCGTAGGGTTGACAGAGGCTCAAGGCGCAGCCGGTCCGGTCCGGTTACGGTTTGAGCACGCCACCAAGGGAGACGTGGACAGCGATGGGCGACCGCAGCACGATCGAGTGGACCGAGGCGACATGGAACCCCGTCACCGGCTGCACGAAGGTGTCGGCAGGCTGTGACAACTGCTACGCCGAGACGTTCGCGGAACGGTGGCGCGGTATCCCCGGCCACCCGTACGAGCAGGGCTTCGACCTGAGGTTCTGGCCCGAACGGCTCGACCAGCCCCTTCGGTGGAAGCGTCCGCGGGTCATCTTCGTCAACTCAATGAGCGACCTTTTCCACCAGCGCGTCCCCGCGTCCTACGTCGACCGGGTCCTCGACACGATCAGGGCGACGCCGCACCACACGTACCAGGTACTCACGAAGCGTCCCGGAAAAATGGCGTCGGTCATGCGGCAGCTCCAGCCCGAACCACTCGACAACCTGTGGCTGGGCACGTCCGTCGAGGACGACGACCACGTCAGCCGGGTCGACCACGTCCGCGCAACCCCGGCAGCGGTCAGGTTCCTGTCCCTCGAGCCGCTCCTCGGCCCGGTGCCATCACTCGCCCTGACCGGGATCGACTGGGTCATCGTGGGCGGCGAGTCAGGGCCCGGTCACCGACCGATCGAC
The DNA here is from genome assembly GCA_040905805.1 of Egibacteraceae bacterium. Taxonomy (NCBI): domain Bacteria; kingdom Bacillati; phylum Actinomycetota; class Nitriliruptoria; order Egibacterales; family Egibacteraceae; species Egibacteraceae bacterium. The sequence continues at coordinate 21,413 of JBBDQS010000138.1, forward strand.
GCCGGGTGGGTCCGCGACATCCGCGACCGCTGCAACGACGCCGGTGTCGCGTTCTTCTTCAAGCAGTGGGGCGGGGTACGTCCGAAGTCAGGCGGGCGCGCCCTCGACGGACGCACGTGGGACGAGATGCCGAACGCAGCCGTTGCGGAACCCGCCGCCGTCTAGGTTGCTGCTTCCCGGAACGTCACGTACGAGTTATCGGGAAACGAGCCCTTTCGGCGCTCCTTCCCGGGGACGCTCACGTCGGAGACGTGCTCCGCTTCCATCAGCTTCAGTGCTCTAGTCTTCAAGTGGCCCTCCAGGAACGGGGTGTCGCAGACCACGAACTCCTTCAGCCGTTGCACCGACACGGTCTGACCGGCGAACCGCTCAAGGATGGCTTCCTGCAACGGACGGGTGTCGACGTTGTCGCGGGAGAACAGGACCTGCTGTCCGCCGAGCCGCGCGCGGAACTCGTAGCCGCCGCCGGGATCGACTTTCCACATGGCCTCCTTCATCTTGCTGAGGCCGGTGGGATGGCGGGTGGCGTACACGAGGTCGTAGCAGGGCTGGCCGCTCATCGACCACATCCGGAACGCCTGAACGTACTTGAACTCGGCAACCCGCCTGAGCTGTTCGGCGTACAGGTCGATGAGGAACGCACGACGTTCGTAGGTGTCCATCTGCTTCGCTTCGTGCCACTCGGGCGTGCCGAGGAGCTCGTCGAGCGGCGTTTCGAACGCGTCATGATCAGTCCATCGGCTGGCGCTCTGAATGGCGAAGTTGGCGATCAACTCGCACCCGTCGAACGACAGAAGCTCGGCCACCTGATCCATGCGGATGCCCTTCACACCGTACGGATCGATCAGGGCCAGAGTTGGAGCGCCGACGGCGCGCTGGCGTCGGAGCATTTCGATCATCTCCTGTGCGACCGCGGCGAACGGTGAGTTGATCACCTCCCACTCGACCCGCGCACCGGCGGGCAGCCGGCCGTCTAGGTACGCCGCGACACGGGTGCGGAGCCGGTCAGCATGCTTCTTCTTCGTTTCGCAGAAGACGAACCTGAACTCGCACCCTGCGAGGATGTCGGCGGTGTCCCGACGGTTCAGCAGCGCGTCGAGCGCCACGAGCGGCGATCCCATCTCGCCTGTCGTATACCGCCCGGACCCTGCGAGTCCGTCGAAGTAGAGCAGGCGTTGACGGCGGCGCCCCAGGATCGGATACCAAGCATCCAGGTAGCCGCGGAGGATCCTGTGCTTGGCTTCGGTCTGGGGAGCCATCTTGAGGTCGTCGTCGTACGCGTCGCCGTCGTCGCTCAAAATGTCGTCCCCCCTCAAACAGACCTCTGACAAGGTAACAAGGCCACCGGATTCCTCCGAGGATATGCTGGTGCACCGCTGCGCATCGACTCGTGGTGCCGTCCGCGAGCTCGTGCCCTGCGATAAGGCTCGCCGGAACTCGAAGCTCAGCTCGCGGACGACGACTGACCCGCTGCGTCGACCGCCTGCGCCTGGGTGCGCCAGATGGGCGGAGCCGTCGCACCCAGTTGTTACGGTGAACCCCATGAAACCGGTAGGCGCGAAGATCGAGGGCTACAGGCGGTTCGGCGAGTCGAACCACGGGATCGACCTGCGCGGCGACCTCCTGGCCGTGGTCGGCCCGAACGAGGCGGGGAAGTCGTCGCTGCTCGACGCGCTGCTCCGTTTTGGGGACTCCGACCCGATCGACGGCGACGACCTGACCCGGAGCGGGGACGGCACTGCTCGGATCGAGGTGGTGTACCGGCTCGATGACGAGGACAAGGCGTCGCTCCACGAGAGGTTCGACCCGGCCCTGTCGGCCGAGGTGACACGCCTCGTAGTCGCCCGTGACCACAAGGGACGACGATCGGTTCTGCTGAGAGGTCGTGTGCCGAAGCCCTCGGACCTCCTCGACCGCCCGATCAAGAAGCTCGCGGCCGCCCGGAAGAAGCACGGGAACCGGCTCGACGACGAAACCGCGACCGAGCTTATCGAACTGCTGGACGCGTTAGCCAGCGGGAAGCCGCCGACCGAGCCGCCGAGAGAACTGCGCGCGTACGCCGACAGCACCCTTGCCGAACCGGAGGCCGACCCAGCCGACCGTCAGGTCGCAGAGGCACTGAACCGGGTGCTCCGGCTGGCCCACCGGAACCCGAACCAGGCCATGTCCTCGTACCTGTGGAAGCACAGGGCACCGGAGTTCCTCAAGTTCACGACCGCGGACAGGGACCTGCGCGCGGCGTACACGATCACGGAGAAGGGCAAGGAGCGGTGGAACGCCGCCCTGCACAACCTCGCCCGCTTCTCCGGGCTCGGCTAGCGTTCGGTTCCTTGCGCCGGCCGCGTGGGACAACGAGCCAGGCCTGTACCGGGTGTGCTGAGCGGGTACTGTCAACCGTGGGCACGCAGTAACGCCAACCGGCGAACATGGTGTGGCGGCTGTCGGTGGGTGAACGCCTCTGGTAGAGGGGGGAGGCCAATAGGCGGTTCCCACCCGTCACCCCATCGCTCGCTGGCCGTCTGTCCCATGGCGTGCAGGTCAACTGTCCAGCGTGGGATACGACCAAACTGTTCGCCGTATTCACCCATCTGTTCGAGAGCCTGATTGAATCGATCGCGCGCGTCAATGCTTCTCGCTGTGAGGGCCAGTCTCGCATCTACCCGTAAGAAGTTGAGCGCGAACTCGGGGTGCCCGGCAAGGGCCACGTGGCGTTCCCTATCCAACTGCTTGAGTGCGGCCTTATAGAGATCGCCGCTCGGATCCAACATCTCTAGCTTTGTTGCATTCAGCGCGGCCAGTGGTTCAGCTTGGCGGCGCGCCGCAGCGACCCGCCAGTCGTCCGGCATCCCCATCCTTGCCGCTTGGGACCATGATTCGGCGGCTGCTCGGGTCGCAGCGAGAAGATCCTGTGAGGCTTCACGGGGCCCAGACGTCCCAGCTCGGAGACGTCGCACCGGCACCGATGCCTCGACCAGCTTGATCTGCTGTTGCCATTCAGCAGCGTCGCGCACGCCAACCGCCCTCCTGACGTCTCCGTAGTCGGCGCGTAGCCGTTCCAATTGAGCGTCAGCGTAGCGAAACATGCGGTGGCCAGTGGCTACAATTAGTCGATCCATGTGCGTGGGCAGACGGCGCCAATCGTTGGGCGGCAGGATCGCGAGCAGTCTGCGAGCGACGACGAACGCGCCGCTGTCTTCTTCCACTCGCAATAGCTGCAGAAAGCCGCGGAGCGCTCGAACCTCGAGTTCGCCCCAGAGACCCAGCGACGCCTGGTTGTACTGAGGGGCAGCCTGCGGTGGTAGGACGCGGCTTTTCTTGCCGGTTATTCTGGCGATGCTGATGATTCGCAGGGCGGCATGGAACAGTAGCCGGGCCTCTCCTGGTCGAAAGTCATGCAGTCCATTGCGCTGCTCCGCAGCATGGAGTAACCGGGCGACCTCTCCAGACGTCAAGTCCACCTCGTACTGGAGCGCTCGATCCAACAGCATTCGAAGGTCGTTGGGCAAGTCGTCCATCGTATCCAAAGACAGGGGTAACGAATATGTCATAGCCCATGTCTTTACCTCATCGGCAGGAACGAGTGACATCACAAACCGAAGGACATATTTGCCCCTTTGTGGATCGCTGGCGGCTTGGCTACTCCCATCTCTGCTGGCTAGTTCCACCCCAGCTATCTGATCGATGAGGTCAGCGTTGAAAGTATTGTCGAATAGCCCCAATGCGGCCTTAATATCGAAAACTCGCAGGCCCCCAATTCGGCCCGATTGATCAAGGTTAGCCTCATCGTCCTGCTCAGATTCAGTGGGGCGCCGTGTAGTCATCCAGGGGTAGTGGCGGCCAGAACCTGTGTAGTCCTCGGGCACCGTTGGGACGGTTACGGATTCTGCCAACGCTTCGTACGCGCGGGTCATCAACTGTCTGAGCCGCCGCGGTTGGAGCCACTCGATTTCCGAGGGGCGTAACCTCCGGGTGTCTGCTCGAACGCGGATATCGGCGATCTTTTCGCGGGGAGGGCCCAGCAACCCGTAGAACTGGCCGACGGCATCGAGGCCACGTCGCTGGTCACGAGCGTCCCCGTCGGTGCCAGTGAGGCTGATTGCCCGCAGCAGCTCCTCTGCTAGCGCGATCCGCTCGTGCCACATGTCGTTGAGCACCGCGTTGGCTACCCGTCCAGCGAAGATCGGAGGCACAGGCGTTGTTGGTTGCCTACGTTTGAACGCCGCCGCCCGCCAGTTCGTCAGCAAGGCTTTCACTTCGGTAGCCGTGGGGCGCCGAGACGAACTAGCGGCTGATTGCCGGATCTGCATACCCACTCACCTGTGGACCGTTGCGCGGAGTCCATCGTACGGCCCAGGCATACGCCGACGACAAGGAGCTCCCATGACTAGCAAGCGCCACAGCACTCCCCCGCAGTGCGAGCAAGCCGCCTGCAGGACCTGCTCGTCCCTCATCACCCTAGATTGCCAGCCGCACGGCACCTGCATCAACTGCGTTCATCCCCCCGTCTGCGAAGCTCCCCCCTCCCTGCACAACGATGCGTCGGGCAACAGCGCTTCGGCTGACATCGCCGGCACTCCCATCGAGCCGATCGGTCCCTTCGCCCGGCTCAGTGGTGCGACAGCGCTCGCCCTGGGCTTCTCCGCCCGCTACGGTGCGGACCACCTCGGCGTCGCCCGTATCGACCAGCTCAGCAGTGAGCAGCACCGCCAGCTTGACCTGGTTGCCCAGTGGCCGCTGGCAGCGATCCGTTGGCGGCTAGAAAAGGACAACACCGTCCCCTGGGACCTGATCGACTCGGCCATCTTCGAGATGCGCCGTTACTTGGCGTTGATCGCTTTGTCCGACGAACCAGTAGGCATGATCTCACCCTACGTCGACGAGGCGTGGCACGCGTTTGTGCTACACACCCGTGAGTGGGAGGTTTTCTGTCACGTGGTTTACGGAAAGCTCGTGCATCACGCCCCGAACCTTCCTGATGACGTTGCAGCGCCGGTCCCGCCAGAGTTGCAGCGTTACGTAGGCATCTCGAGTGGTGAGACGGCGTCAGCTTGTCACGTTCGTCCTTGTGACGCTGAATACCCGGTCTTCCCTGACCCTGATGCTGACCCTCGTGGCATCCCCAACGGACGCAGTCCGAAACCCGGCGGCCCGATTTCCAGCACACCTGCGTCAGTGGTGACCCTGTACCGGACCATTTTCGCGGAGCCCATGGCACCAGTGTGGTTCGCGCACCTACCCAAGAAATCCATCGAGGAGAACTGCCAGGCTGGACCACTGGACTGCTTCGGCGGTTGCTGGAACGACCACGCTGGACGCATTGCCGACGACGCGTCCGTCTAGAAATATCGATGTCGCAGCCTGCAGAATGCCTATGACCTGAGGAACCGCCCGACAGGCAGTACGACCACAAAGGAGGTGAGCACCAGCATGAGCGATGGAGGATGGCCTAACGGGCCTGGCCCCGAGCCCCAGCACCCGGATGAGCGGTGGGACGATGGCCCGGCGTCTGAGCAGGGAAATAATCCGGCCGACGACGACTAGAAAACCCCGGTCCCCGCCGGGTGGGGCCCGCCGCAGCACCGCGGGGGGCCCCTTCTCCATGAACGCATCACTACACTCCTTGTCGGGCAACTCCCGAAAGCCTGCCTGTCGAGTTTGCGCCAGATCGCGGTTACGCGCCTGTGATGCAGGACAGAGTCTCTTCCAGGCAGAGGCGGAGCGTGCCGGCGTCCCGCTCCGCGAGCACGCCCCCCTTGATGAGAGCGCCGAGCAAGCCCTTTAGGGCCGCAATCGCTTCCGCGACCACCTCAGGCTTGACGAAGTCGGCGTGGCCCACCCCGTTTGCCGCGGCGAGTCCCTGGTGAGTTCGCGCCTCGTTCGCCGCATGACGGATGGCTTCAGCGTTCTCGATGGCGTCCTCTGTCGAGAGTTCCGGCTGGTCGAGACGGGCCTGCACGGCGGCAGCAAGGAGTTGAGGGTCGCGACGAGTGCGGAGGGCGTCCCAGATGTCGCGGGCGGCGGCGCGGTTGCCCTGGTCGAGCTTGAGGTAGCGCAGGCGGGTGTGCAGGGCGACCTTGGCGGCGTCCATCTCGGCGGACAACTCTTGGGGAAGGGTGGCGAACGCGCGGGCGAGCTGTTGGGCCTTTCGTTCGCCGAGCTGGATGCCCAGGCGGCGAAGTACCTCGTCCCATGGCGCTCCCATCCTGGAGTGGCCTGAGCGCAGGCGGAGGCGGTCCAGGGCGCGGAAGCGGGCGATGGGGTCCTCGAGCGCGGTGACCTCGTTCGGGATGGACACGCCGGCGGCGAGCAGCTTGGCAGCCAGCACCGCGCAGCGTTCGTACAGCAGCGCCGCGGCGAGCTCGCCGGGGCGCAGGTCCTCGCGCGCCAGGTTCTCCACGAGTTGCCAGACGCGGCGCTCCTCCTCCGACAACGGCCCTGGGCAGCAGATCGCCGGGATGGTCTCGAACCGCTCGTCGGCGTCTTGGTCGGTGGCCAGCCACTTGGCCGCCCGCAGCCGCCGCTCGCCGGAGACCAGCCTGCGTCGGCCGTCGGGAAGTTCCTCGACGAGGATGGGCTGCAGCACCCCGACGGTGGCGATGGAGCTGATCAGCTCGGCTAGCCCCTCGGGGGTGGTGGACGCGCCGGGCAGGCGACCCTGCACCTCGGTGAACGCCGCCCCTGGACCCGTCAGCGGCAGGAGCTCGAAGCGGCGGCGAGTCAGCCGCTCGGAGCGTGCCAGCCGCCGGGCGACCGTGGTCGGGTCGGTCCGCGAGGAGGCCGTAGCCGCTGCGCTCATCCGTCGGTGCCCGTTGCGGCCAGGGGCTCGCCGAGGTCGGTCACGGCTCGGCCGAGCAGGTCGACGGGCTCGTCTGGTGCCTGCAGGCGGCGCAGCACGCCGGCGAATGGCCCGTGGTGCTGGAGGTCCTCGAGCAGCACCAGCGAGATGGTCGGGGCGTCGGCGTCGCGCAGCACTGGGTCGACGCGCGCCACCGCGGCCAGCATCGCCAGACGCCGCTCCAGCAGGTGGCGTGGCTTGCCGTCGAGCACCACGACCACGCCGGGCAGGCCGGGGTAGCGCCGCCGCCACGCCAGGTCAGCGTCGTCGGGTTGGCGTGGCCGGTAGGTCGCGTAGCGGACGTAGCGGCGGAGCTTGTCCCCCAGCTGTTGCACCGTCATGGTCGCGCGGTCAAGCTCGACGAACCGGTAGACCAGCGTGGTGCGGCCCTGGGTGTGCATGGCGTAGTGCAGCAGCGCGTCGGCCACGAGCAGCTCGCCTCTTCCCGACTGATCACTGGTGCGGTGCGCGACCTCGTGGCGCCAGCTGCGGTGGTCGCAGTCGTGACCGTGGCGACCCGCCCACCGCACGAACGCGATCCCGACGTCGTTGACCGCCAGGGTGTGGCGTTGGAGCATCCCCCCAGCCGAGTCGGGTGTGAGCAGCATCCTCCTGGCACCGACGTGGGGGCCGGCGGCCTCGACCACGTCGGCGCCCTCGGCGGTGACGTACCAGCAGTTCAGGCCCGGGTGGTCGCGGTGGCGGACCCAGTCGAGCAGTCCCCGCCGGTGCAGGTGCGCCGCGATCTGCTGCATCCACCGCAACCCGCGGGTGTGCCCCGGCGGGGTGTGCAGCTCCCGGAGCTGCAGGGTGGTGAGCAGTCGGTGGGTGTAGGCGGACTCGAGCACATCGAGCTCGAGGTCGCGCAGTGGTCGGGTGCGCCGGCGGTGTTCGGTCACGGTGGCGGTCATCGGCTCGGCTCCTCCTTCGTGGGGTCATAGACCAGCGCGTCGGTGACCAGGCCGCTGGCTCGTCCCGGCTTGCCGGGTCTCGAACCATGCTGGGCATCGGCGGGTGCAGTGGGGCGGCGGGTCTGCAGGTGCTCGAGGATCCGCCCGTCGAGCCCGTCGAGCTCGGCCGCGACATCGCCGACGCGTCGTCTGCCGCTGCCCTGGTCCATCGCGGCGGCCAACGCCGGCAGATCCTCGGGGCGGTAGCAGTCGGCCCACATTTCGCTGACGGGCACGCCGCGGACCAGGAACGGCGGGGTGACGTCGCGGCCCAGGGTCACGCTTGCCAGATAGGTGAAGCGCTCCAGCTTGGTGATCGTCTGTGCGGTGACCTCGCCGGCGTACTCGCGGGCCAGCACGGCCGCCGCGCGGGCGTTGACCGTGGTGGTGGCCAGCAGGCTGCGGTTGGTGGTGACCGCGTCGAACGTGGCGGCGGTCAGGCGTTCGGGGTTCTGGTTCAGCAGGAACGCGCGCACCCCGTACTTGGCGGACTGCTCCAGCAGCGCCGCGAGGTTGCCCTGGCTCGCGCCGTCGTAGGTCTGCACCTCGTCGAGGAACACGTAGAAGGGTCGGCGTCGCTCTGGTGGGGTGTCCTTGCGTGACAGCGCGGCCTGCAGCAGGTCGTAGACCAGGAAGTTGGCGACCAGCCGGTCCTTGTCGCCGGTGCCGGCCGGGCACGCGAGCACGACCTTGCCCGCGTCCATGCACCGGCGCACGTCGTAGGCCGAGGTGGGCGAGCCGAGCAGCCCCTTGACCGCCGTGCTCGACGACAGTCGGTCGACAAGGTTGGTGACCGGCGTGATCGCGTCGCCGGGCAGACGGGGAAAGCGGGTGCTCCAGAATGCTTGGCAGTCCCGGGACAGCCACGGCAACACGGCGGCGCGCCAGTCGGCGTCGGCCAGCAGCGAGGTGATCTGGAAGACCGTGGGGGCAAGCTCGGCCGGCAGGTGGCGCGACAGCTCCAGCAGCGACTTGGCCGCCATCGCGGTCAGCGTCAGCGCCCGGTTATTGATCTCCCCCCAGCGCAGCGCGGACGCGAAGCTGTCGACCACCGCGGCCAGGCGCGTCTCGAGCTCGTCGGGGCGCCGGCCGTGCATGGTGAACAGGTTCCAGCCGACTTGCCGGTGGTCCAGTCCGCGCGGGGCGAGGTTGACCTCCACGACCCGGTCGGCGATGTCGGTCAGATGCGGTTTGATGCGTTCGAGTCCGTCCTCGTGGGGGTCGAGGAAGAAGCACCCGTGGCCTGCACGAGCGAGGTGGATGAACTGGTTGATCGCCAGCTCGGTCTTGCCGAAACGGCTGCGCCCGGCCATGTAGCTGAAGTAGGTGTCGGCCAGTGCGACCCCGGCCATCCGCGGTCCCTCGGGCCCGGTCACCAGACCCAGCGGCAGCAGGTCGCGCCGAGCGGTGGTGAAGGTCGGCAGGGCGTGCGGCGGTGGGGGCACGTACCCGCCGCTGCGGGCGACACCGGGTGCGTGGCAGTGGCGGGTGGGCGGCTTCAACCAGCCGGCGATCTCGTGAGCGGTGACCACACCCGCACGGGCAGGGTCGAACCGTCCGCTGGCGAAGCGCTGGTCGAAGCTGCGGCGCCTCCACAGCGAGTCGGAACCCAGGAAGGCCACGCCCAGATGGGTGCCGTGGATGCGCAGCCAGTTGTGGCCGGCCCAGGCTTCCCACGCAGCGACCAGCGCCTGCAGCAGCGCCTGGGGACGGCCGCGGATCGAGCTGGTGCAGCGGACGAGGACTTGAACGCCGAACAGCACGTCGGTGGCAGTGAGGCGATCCGCCAGCACGCGCAGGTCCCGTCGTTCCACGAGGCGTTGGATTTCCTGATCTGGTCCGCCAGTGCGGGACCGTCGTGGGGGCACTGGATGGCCAGCGCCGCTGCGGGCCTGCTCCCAGAGGTTCTGCCAGCGGCCTGACGAACCCGCCCCACCGGATTTGGCGCGGAGCTGTCGCCGGTGGCGTGCCTGCTCCGCCGGGCTGAGCGGCAGGAGGTCCACGACGACGGAGGCGCTCTCGCCGAGGTCGCCCCGCACAAGCCCGCCAGCTCGGACGAAGCCTTCGAGCGGATCGGGTTTGAGGGGCAGTTCACGCAGCGGGCAGGAGCCGTCACGGGCGAGCACGAGCTCGGCGCGCGCGACGTAGACGCGACGCCCCCGTGAGATGTCCCCCCCTCCATGGGGTGACGAGATGACGTCCCCATCTGTCGAGGTGGTCATGAGGCCCCCTCCCGTTCGACGTCGGTACCGGAGGCGTCCGCTCCGGCGGATGCGGGCGCGGCCGAATCGGGCGGCTCCTCAGCCTCGATGGGATGGATCTCGACCTCGTGGAAGCCGGGGTTGCCCAGGATCGAGGATGCCCGGCGGTGCCCCTCGAGGCGGTAGCGGATGGTGCCGTCCCCTTCTGCGTCGAGCCGGAGGCGGACGGCGTGCGCCGAGCGGTGGGTACCTCGACGGATCGCCCGTCGCGTACGAGCGAGCTGCGCGGCGTAGCGATCGATCTCCTCGGGGCTCGGGTCGAACGTGTCGGTGGGCAGCACCTCGAAGCGGACCCGCTGCGCGGGACGCAATGCCCTTCTCGTGAGATGCCTGCGGACCATGGCCAGGACGACCGTCACGGCCACGATGGCCACGACGGTGCGGACGACACCTGGGGTCGCCAGCCCGGCGACCTGTCTCAGCGTCTCCCCCACTTCCTCCCTGATGCTCGTTGTGGTCACGACCTGTTGGGATGCGGTCACTGTGGCAGTCATCTGCATCCGCTGCGTGCGCGCGCCGCGGTCGGAGGGTTCGCAGAACTGGCCCCGTGCTGGGAGGAGTTGTCGGCAAGCCGGGGCCCTGGCAACGGCGGTCGTCGCCGGGACATTCGCGGTGCAACGAGCGTCGAGAGGCGAACCAGGGAGCGCACGGAGCGGCGAACGAGCAGGCGAACGAGGCAGCGAACGAGCAGACGAACGAGGCAGCGCACACCTCGGGCGATGTGTGGCGCGACGTCGGGGGAGGTGGGCGGCCATCAGTGCGTGCACCCCCGAGCGGGTGCCGCGTCAGGCGACAGCGGGATGCCCTCGTACCAGGCGACCAGAAGATCTTGCGGACAGCGGTTGCGGCCCGCTGCGTCGCGGATGCCGAGGTGCAGGTGCGGTCCGGTGGAGTTGCCGGTGTTGCCCGACCACAGCAGCAGATCGCCTGCTGCGACACGGTCACCCTGGGCGACGGCGACCCCAGACGCGTGGCAGTAGATGTAGCGGTACCCGTCGTCGCCGTCTACGACAGCCCCCAGGCCGCAGCGGCTGTTGCGCGCCGGCACGCTGACGACAACGCCGCCGTGGACGGCGTAGACAGGGGTTCCCTCGGCTAGTCCGAGGTCCCAGGCGGGGTAGGTGTGGTGCGGGCGCCGCAGCAACGGGAGCGTCAGCAGGTCACGGTGCACCGGCAGGGCGTAGCTGCCGATAGCGAGGGGTGCTCCCGTGCTTGCCAGGTCGAGATGGTCGTACTGGTCGATCCAGCTGATCACTGATCGCACATACGCGCTCGAGCGGTTGTACGCGAGCAGCGCCTGGGACAGCTGCTGTCGGTCGGTGTAGTCCCCGGGGCGGGTCCAGCACAGGTGAGCGGCGGCGGCGAGCGCCGCGTCGTAGATGTTGTTGGGATCGCGGGTGCCGTCACCGTTGCCGTCCTGACCGAACCGCTCCCAGCTCGACGGGATGAACTGCATGGGGCCGACGGCACGGTCCCACACCGGGTCGCCGTCCCACCTGCCGCCGTCGGTGTCGGGGATGCGGGCGGTGCCGCGTGTGCCGTCCAGGGCGATGCCGATGATGGGCGGGTCGACGGTGCCGTCGGCCAGCACCGTCGCGCCGCCGTGGCTGGCGTGGCCCGACTCGACCTTGCCGATTCCAGCCAGGATCTGCCAGCGGACCGCGCAGCCCTCGCCGAGGTGGGGGGACAGCGTCTCGGCATTGAGGTACGCGTCAAGCACCACCGCAGGGATTCCCTCCACCGCCAAGCCGTGGTCCCCACGCGCGGGGGCGACGCCGAGGGTAGCGACGAGTACAAGCAGCCCGATCAGCCCGGTGGCCAGTCCGAGCAGCGCGGCGATGGCGAGCACCGCCGGGTGGCGCGCGGCGAGCACCCGGCCCGCACGGGCCGCCAGCGCCCGACCGTGCCCGCTCACCCGTCACTCCCCTGAACCTGCCGCTGGCGGGCCCGGAGGAGCTCGCGGCGGTACGCATCGACGGGGTGGGCGGCGGACTGGCGCCACTCGCGCCCGGTGGAGCGGGCCTGCCCGGCGGCGGCGGCCAGACGCTGCTGGACCCTTTGCGTCGCGGCACCCGTGGCCGCGTGGACCCGTGCGGCCCCGCGCGGCGCGGCCCTGGGGAGGTCGATGGTCAGGTTCGCGGCCGTCCGCAGACCGCTGCCGGTCAGCCTGGCGACGCGTGCGCTGGCGCTGGCGGTCCGGCTGGCGCCGGACCCGGTGCCCTCGCCCGGCATCTGCGTGCCTGCCCGACGGTGGGCCCGGTGGACGCTGGCGAAGTGGTGCGCCCTGATGACGGCGCGGTTGCGGGCGAGCTCCCGCAGGTCATGTTCGCCTTCTCCGGCCAGCCGGCCCGCCCCGAGGCCGGACAGGCCACCGGCGAGCGCGGGACGCATCCAGCCGCCGCCGTGCGTGCCGCCGATGCGGGCACCCTCCAGGCGGCGGCCAACACGCGCCACCAACGCCTGGGTGCCGGCGAGCACCCGCCGTCGCAGGATCACCATGGCGACCGTGGCCAGCACCAGGATGGCCAGTCGCTCCCGCACGCTGTGGCCGGCGCTGGACAGCAGCGCGGCGGTCGTCACGAGCATGAACGCCAGCACCGCCGCCATCGCCACGACCACCGCGATGCAGCGCAGACCGGCCGCGACCCAGCGCCACAGCAGCTGCCGGCCGCCCCCGGGCAGCGCGCCCAGGGTGACCGCGAACGGCGTGGCGGCGACGAGCACGACCGCGACCAGCTGCGCGACCACCACCGTGCACGCCACCAGCAGCATCACCGCGAGGACCACCAACGCGGCGAGCAGCACGAGCAAGGCACCCATGAGCCGCTCGACGGAAGGCCGGGCGTTGAACTCGGCGTAGGCACTGCAGGCCGGGCCGGCCGCCGCCATGAGCTCACGTGGCCCGTCACCCGTGCCGTGGGGTCCGGTCGCCAGCGCCTCGTCGCGCGCGTCCGCGCAGTCGCCGCTCAGGATCTCGCCCCAGTTGAGCAGGTCGTGGGGTTGGGCGATGAAGGCGTCCCTGACCCCGTCGGTGAGCGGCTGCAGTGCGTCTGCTACGCCCTCCGGGCTGCCGTCCACGGGATCGCCGCTGGTTGCCACAGTCCGGCCGGTGGCCACCTCGAGCACGGCCGCCGACAGCGCCGCGGTGACGCCGACGCCCCGGCGGAAGGCCTCGGCGGGGGCGGCCAGGAGCCCGGCGCCGAGCGCGAGCACGAGCACGGAGACCAGCAGCTCCCCGATGCCGCGGGCCATCCGGTTGCGCAGCACCTGCCATCCCCCGTAGACCACGGCGGCGAACAGCACCAGGTAGCGCAGCTCCAGGGGACCGACGAGCTGGTGCTGGTAGGCTTCGGCGAGGCGCCCGGCCGGTTCGGCGAGCGCGCCCGCGAAGCGGAACGCGTAGGCCCAGGTGACCACCCACACCGCAGCCGACACCAGCATCCGCACCGCGCCGAAGACGACCTCGCTGCTCAAGCCGAGCACCCGGCCGCTGACGTCGGTGAACCCCCCTTGCGCGTACCAGATCTCGTAGCGTGAGGTCGGGTAGGCGCCGGTCGGCTCGTCGGGCACGAGGGTCTCGGCGGCCGCGGATTGCCCGTCGGCGAGCAGCAGCACCACCACGAGCAGCACGACCACGGTCCGACCCGTCATGCCAGGGCCGCCAGTCCGGGTGCCTCTCCGCTGGCCTCCACACGCGGACCGGCCGACGGGTTGGTGTCGAAGGCGGCATGCAGATCCGGATCCGCGGGCAGCACCTGGATGAACCCGACGCGGCCGTCCCCATCACGGAACAGGGCCTGGCCCGATTGCGCGTGCGTGAGGAGCTCTCCTGCCGCCGAGTCGCCGTCGATGCCGAGGAAGCGCAACGCGGCGGGGACCGCACCCGGATCCTGGCGGAACACGAAACGGCTGCCGAGCAGGTGCGCGAGCTGGTCGTCGCCGAGGTCGTCGGCGTGCTGGGACAGCAGCCACACCGCTGCGTTGTGCTTGCGGCCGTCGCGGACGAAGTCGAGCACGAGCTGGCGGCCCTGCAGGCTGGCCGTGAGCGCCCACGCCTCGTCCAGGCAGGCAGCTGCGAACCGGGACCAGTCCGAGAAGGTGACCTGCCGGGTGATGGCGGCCACCAGGTACAGCAACGCCTGTGACAGCACCTGCTCCGGTAGGAGCTGGGGGGACAGGTGCGAGGCGGCCAGGTCCTCACGCCGGGGCAGAGCCAGCCCTGGCGTGTGGAAGACGAGGTAGTCGGCGTCGATGGCCAGCAGCTCACGGTCGGCGTCGAAGACCAGGCCGGCGAGCCGGCTGCGCGCCATCGCGCGGACCTTGCGGAAGACGGTCCTGGCTGCGCCATCCTCCTGCCCGAGGCGCTCGAGCTCGGCCACGACCGCGCCGATGGTCGCGTCCTGATGGGCACAGGCGGATTCGACCGCCTCGGCGATCGCCACCCCTTCAAGATCGGTTGGCGCCACCTGGGCGAGCAGGGTCAGGAAGCCGGTGGCGACCACGGCCCGCTCGTCGCCGGCGAAGACCCGCATGGGGTCCAGGCAGACCGGCGCGTCGGCGGCGAGCCGGACGATCTGCGTCCGACCGGGCAGCACCTCGGCGGCGGCCACGTACTCGCCGCGCTCGGTCCGGTCGAGCGCGACGACCCTGCCACCCCGCGCCAGCGTGGCGTGCAGCACCCGCTTGATCAGATAGCTCTTGCCGCTGCCGAGGTTGCCCGCCACGCCGACAGAGCCCGACCGCGATCGGCTGGGACCCCATGCCGGATCGAGCAGCACCGGGCGCCCACCCGACCCGCCAAGGTTCTCGGCGAGCAGCATGCCCTGCGGATCGCCGACCTCGTGCCCCACGAACGGCGCGCCCGCGGCCAGGTCCCGGGGCAGCAGGAACTGCGCGTAGTCGCGAGCAACCGCTGGCGTGGGGCTGGCGGGCAGCATGGCCGTGAACAGCGCGAGCTGACCACCGGTAGGGCGGGCCAGACCGTACTCGGCGGCGGTGAACTGTGCCTGCAGCTGCTCACAGCGAGCCTCGAGCCCGTCGAGGTCGCTGGCCCACGTGGCCAGCAGCAGGCTGACGCGCAGCTCGGGCTCGCTGCGGTTCGCGGCCAGCTCGCCGCGTTCCTCGTCCACCCCGGCGACCGCGTCGACCAGGTCGTGGGGCAGCCCGGCGGTCTCGGCCTCGTGCTCCTCGAACTGGCTGGCGAGCTGGCGGGCTTGGCGGCGGGCCCGGACCTGGGCGTCCTCGTTGGGCACCGCCGTCAGGCGCGCGCACCAGTCGACGGCGTAGCCGATGGTGTCGAGCTGGCGGAACCACTCGCCGCCGCCGTCGGGGAAGAAGAACTCGCGGGGCATGTCCGCGACCGCCAGGTGAGCCTGGTAGCCCGTGCCAGTGACGGTGTCCACGCGCAGGTAGCGGCGGTGCGAGGGCCGTGCCGGATCCTCGCGGGTGCCGCCCTCGTAGAAGACACCGTCGGCCAGGGGCTGCAGCGACGGCCCGGTGACCCGCCCAGCGTCGCCGTCGCCGACACGGCGTTCGCCGTCGGTCCACGCATCATCGAGGTAGGGCTCAGCGGTGCCCCGACGGGCCGCCCGGGCGTACAACCAGCGCAGCTCGCCGGCAGGCACCCGCTCGAGGGCGAGGAAGCGGCCCAGGCGGGCCTCGACGAGGGCGGCGTCGCGCAGCCGTGCCTGCACCGCACCCGCGTTGACCGGCACTGGCGGCAGGCCGAAGCGCTCCCCGACCCCCAGCGTGGCGGCCGCCCACGATGACCGGCCGGCGCGGCGGTCCGGCAGCCGGGTGACGAGGTAGTGACGGCGCTCGCGCGTCTCCGCGCCGATGAGCTGGTCAAGGGTGTCGGTCGCGCCGGCCCGCCAGGCAGGGCACGCGTCGAGGTCGACGCCGGCGACCATCGCCTCCACGATCTCACCGGGGTCGAGGAGGCGCGCGACGCCCAGCAGCATCGACTCTCCCGGCATCTGGGCGAGCGCGGCGCGCAGCCGTGCGTGGACCCGCAGCTTCTCGGCCACCGGCAGGTGGGGAAAGGTCACCGGCTCTATGCGGTAGGCAGCCCACACGCTGGCGTCCCGGCCCCACAGGAGGTGACCGGTGACGGCGCGGACCGGCAGGCGCACGGCTACGGCTCCCGGTGCTCGCTGACGGGCACGGCGGCGCCGCGCGGACACTGGGGCCTCGGTGTGGTCACCGCACGGCCGTGGCACACGCCCCGACGGGGTGCGGCGAGGTAGGTCAGCCCCCCGACGGCGGCACGCACCGGGGAGCGCCCTTCAACCCGGGCATGGCGGACGAGCCACGCCAACGCCAGCGGCACAACCGGGCCCACCACGAGGTTGACGGGACCAGGCATGTGCGCCCACACCGCACGGGTCTGCAACAGCAGCACCGCCGTGACGACCAGCACCGCGTACTGCGTGACCGTCATCGGTCCCCACCACGGGTACCAGCCGCCGATCTTGCCGATCACCAGCGGGTAGCGGCGGGCGAAGGTGTAGCTGCGGCAACGCAGCCGTTCAGGCTCGGTGGAACGCTCGCTCACGCTCGTCACCCGGCCCATCGGCAGCCGCAAACCTCAACCCGTCGGCGCCCAGGAGGGGCTCGGCGAGGGCGGGGGCGAGCGCGATGGTCTCCTGCCCCACCTTGCGCTCGAACCAGTCGATGTTGTTGACCGCCCAGATCACCGCGCCCGCGAGCAGCGCCGCGACTGCCACCGGCACGACCGCCTTGGTGCGGGCGTAGATCATCGAGACGGTGATGATCGCGAACACCACGATCCCCGCCCGGATGAGCGTCAGCATCTGGTCGATGATCCCGTGGGCCCACTCGAACATGGCTCCTCCTTCAGGTGGCTGGTGCAGACAAAGGCGCGGCCGGGTGGACCGTGGTGACCTCCCAGCGCCCGGCGCGCTCCACGACGTCGAGGGAGTAGCCGAGGACGGCGGTGCGCCCCGCGTCGTCGGTGGCCGCGACCTCCAGGCGCAACAGCACGCCGCCGGCGCGGCGCCGCACCAGCCCGGCACGCTGCACGACGACCTCGACGTAGGCAGGCGGCGAGACCGCCACGAGGTCGAGCCCCGGGGCGGTGTAGCGGTCCACCTCGCCGTCGCCCGCCAGGTAGGCCCGCAGGAACCGCTCGGCGGCCTCCAACGCCTCCCCCGGCTCCGGACGCCCGAGCGATGTGACCGCCAGGCGTGCGGGCTCGCCGGCGGATGGCGGTGCCGCCATGAGGCTGGGCGGGCCGGTGACCGCCAGACCGCCGGGGCTGTCGAAGACCCCGACGGTGTAGTAGCGCACGCCCTGGGGCTCGTAGCCGCCGGCGTCTGCGGCGAGGGTGTCGGCAGCGACGGTCACCGCCCAGTAGCCGGGGGCCTGCTCGTCGCTGGCGACCACAGCGGTCCGCAGGACGTACTGGCTGCCGGGGGTGACCGCGCGCAGGTCGACCGGCTGCGCCAGGAACGGCTCCACCGCTGCTTCCTGCCCCCTGCCGGCCCCGCCGAGGTAGGCCCACAGGAACACCTCGGCGGTGGCTTCCGCAGCGGTGGTGTCCGCCGGCAGTTGGACCGCTGCCGTTGCGGTGTCGCTGCTGGCATGCAGGAGCAGCGAGGCGATCCCGGCGCTTGCAGCCACCGCGACCAGCAGCCACAGCACCACGTGCAGGAGCCGCGTCAGCAGCAACGATGGGACGCGAGGCGCTCGACGAGGCCCAGGCTCGACCGACGCCGCGGCGTCGTGGGTGGTCCCGGTCACGCGACCGCGTCCTCGGACAGCCCGGCGACGCGTTCGGCGTAGGCGTCGGCCACCGGGATCGCGTCGTCGAGCACGCCGCGCAGCCGGCGCAGCGCGGTGGGGTCGAGCAGCACACCGCTGCCCACCAGCTCGTCGAGCTCGCATTCCAGGCGACGGTGCGTCGTCGCGGCGCGGGTCATCGTCAGGTCAGCCATCATGTGCCTCCTCGGGTGTCGGGACGGTGGGCAGCTCGAGCAGCTCCCCGGGATGGATCAGGTCGGGGTCGCCCGACCGCAGCCGGGAGCGGTTGTGGTCGGTGACCGCACGCCAGTAGCGGGCGACCTCCGTCACCGACGGGGCACGGCCCCAGTCCGCTGCCAGGGCCGCCTCGGCGACGACCCAGAGGTTGTCGCCTGCCACGACCTCGTAGGGCTGCCGCCCCGACGCGTCCGCGACCGAAGCCCCCTCGGGGGTGCCGTCCGTCGCAGCAGCGTCCTGGGCAGCAGCGTCCTGGGCAGCCTGGGCCGGAGCCGGCTCGGCGGGAGCCTCACCGCCAGTGGCCTCGTCGCTGGCCGGTCCCGGGGCCGCTTCCTCGCCGGCGTCGGGCGCATCGTCGTCGCGGCCGGTCACGTCGATCCCGGGCTCGTCGGGCAAGGCCGGGTGCGGACCGGGCAGTGGGGGGATGCCCGCTCCCGCTCGGGGGGAGGCGGGAGCGGGCGGCGGTAGGCCGGGGACGGATGGTACGTCGATGTCGATGTCGCCGGTGAGCGGGCTGGTGTCGGTGTGGTGGACCGGCGGCGGCCACACGGGCAGCTCGTTGGCCACCGCTGGGCCAGTCCCGACTGCGACAGAGGACCCGGCCAGGACGATCGCGACCGCCCGGTCGGCCACACGGCGGACAACCGGCAGGGTCGCCCACTCGACGGCGCGGATGGCGGCGGGTATCCCGCTGGCGCGCGCCACGAGGTACAGGATCGCGCTCGCCAGGATCCAGTAGGCCGCCGCCAGGCCGGCCAGCCGCAGCAGGGCCGCCCCCACGTCGCCCAAGGGCGTGACCTGCAACCACAGGTCGAGGTCGGTCCAGTCGACGCGGAACCGCGGGCTCTCCCCAAGTCGGTGCAGAAAGGCTGCCGCGCCGGCGGGCACCGCCAGCGCGGTGAGAACCTCGCCGACCCTCTGGACACGTGCGCCACCTTGCATGCCGCCATGGTCTACCACGAGAAACCATAAATCAACCCTTTACAGCGCATGGCATCCGACGCTACAGTGCCGAGCGAAGCGTGCGACATCACGTGGTTGCACGTGCCAACCGCAAGGGAGAGGACCCCATGTCGACATCGCGGAGATCGGCGTCGGGAAGCCGGGGCCACACGCGCCACAGCACCGCACGCCTGAGTGAGCTCCCCCCGACGCTGAGCGTGGACGAGGCCGGCGAGATGCTCGGCATCAGCCGGCGCAGCGCTTACCGGGCCGTGGCCCGCGGGGAGATCCCCACCCTGCGGCTGGGCCGGCGGCTGCTCGTGCCGACGCCGCGGCTGCTCGCGCTGCTCGGCGCGGCAGATGGATACGCCGCCGAGTTGCCGGCCGGAGACCCCGAGCGGGAGCAGAGTGCTGGCAGCGCGCCCGTACCCGCCCCGCACAACGGTGAGCAGGTGACCGCACGATGACCGGCCAGGTCTTCCGCCGCTGTTCGAAGTGCCTCACGCGACTCAAGCCGCGCGCTCGGCGCTGTGCCTGCGGGCACCCGAACTACAGCTGGTACTTCGCGGTCGACACGGTGCCCGGTCGCAAGAACCGCAAGCGGGTTCTTCGCGGAGGCTTCCCCACGCGGGAGACCGCGGAGTATGCCCTGAACGAGATCGTGCAGGCCATCGCTCAGGACTCCTACGTCGAGTCGTCCACCGAGACACTCGAGGACTTCTTCACGATCCGGTGGCTTCCCGCCATGAAGCCGCCCACCCTCGAGGCCACCACCTGGGCGGAGTACAGCCGCAAGATCCGCAACCAGATCATCCCGCGACTCGGCGCGCTGCCCATCCAGAAGCTCCAGCCCACCCACCTCAACCGCCTCTACGCCGAGCTGCTCGCGCACGGGCGCACCGACGACAAGGGCGGCCTGGCCCCCAAGACCGTGCGCGAGGTCCACGTCATCCTGCGCAAGGCGTTGAGCGACGCGGTGCGCTGGGGCCTGTTGACCCGCAACGTGGCCGTGAACGCCGACCCGCCCTCCTACCGCATGGCCAGCGTCGCCCGGCAGGCGATCATGCGGGTCTGGTCGGCCGAGGAGCTGCACGCCTTCCTCGACCACGTCCGTGACGACCGGCTGTTCGCCGTGTGGATGCTCGCGGCCAACACCGGCATGCGCCGCAGCGAGGTCGGTGGCGCCCGCTGGCAGGACCTGCTGTTCGACTCGGCGCGCCTGGCGGTGCGCCAGCGACTCGCCAGCGTCGACGGGCACCCGCAGCTGTCGGTGCCCAAGAGCCCCCGCAGCCGCCGGACCATCGACCTCGACCGGCGCACGCTAGAGGCCCTCAAGCTGCACCGCGAACGTCAGCTCGACGACCGGCGGCGCTGGGGTCCGGCCTGGCACGACCTCGACCTCATCGCCGCCCGCGAAGACGGCATGTGGATCCACCCCGACTGGCTGTCGGAGATGTTCCGCGCGCACGTCAAGGCGACGGGCCTGCCCAAAATCCGGCTGCACGACCTCAGGCATACGCACGCCAGCCTGCTCCTGGCCCGCAGCGCGCACCCCAAGATCGTCTCCGAACGGCTCGGGCATCACTCCGTCGCGTTCACGCTCGACACCTACGCCCATGTCATGCCCGGGATGCAAGCCGAAGCGGCGGAGAGCCTGGCCGACGCGATCTTCGACGAGCCTGAGCCCGACGAAGACGCAGAGGCCACCACAGGAGTCAACGAGGACGACGAGGAGGGCTCCGCGTGACCCCGTGCAATCTTGGTGCAATCTCGTTCGCGGGAGCGCCCGATGCGAAAATGAGAAAACCCCCGGCTGACCAGGGGTTTCTCGGAGTTGCGAGGGCGGGATTTGAACCCGCGACCTCCGGGTTATGAGCCCGGCGAGCTACCGAACTGCTCCACCTCGCGAGGCAAACGGTAGCAGCGTCCCGGAGGGGCTGCAACCGCGGGTCAGACCGGAGGCGGGTCTTCGTCTTCGCCCTCGGCGTCGGCGTCGGCGTCGGTCTCCGCTTCTTCCTCGTCCTCGGCCTCGTCGTCGGCGTCCTCGGTGCCCGGAGCGGTGCCCTCAATGAGCCCCTGGGCCTCCTGCAACAGCTCGTTGGCGTCCCGGGTCAGCTCGCGGTAGGCCCCGAGGTCCCCGGCCATCAGCGCCTCCTCCGCTTCGGCGAACCGTGCGAGGGCATCGTTGACGAGCGAGGCGACCCTCGGGTCCTGGGTGACGATGGGGCCGCCCTCCCCCGGCTCCTCGCCGGACGCCGGGTCACCGGGCAGGCTGTCGCGCGACTGTCCACCCCGGTCCACGACGGCGCCAGCCTCCGGCCCGAACATCGCCCCGAGCGCGTCGGCGAGGGTCTCCTCGAACACGACCCGCTCGCCGAAGACCAGCGCCACCCGGCGCAGCTCGGGGATCTCGCCCTGCTCGGCCCGCAGGAAGATCGCCTGCGCATACAGCAACGAGTCCTCGATGGGGATCACGAGCTGGTTGCCGTAGATCACGTTCGCGCCAGAGTCGTTCCAGCGCCCGATCTGCTCGGCGATGTCGTCGTTCTGGTCAACCTGCGCCTGCGCCTGCCCGGGACCGAACACCGTCCTGTCGGGGGGCATCAGGTACGCCTTGAGCTGCCCGAGATCCTCGCCGTCGCTGCGACCGGCGAGCCAACCGATCAGGTTGGGACGGTTGACCGGCACGAAGGGTTGGATGAGCGCGAACTCCTCGTCCACCTCGCCCGGCAGCCGCATGAGCAGGTAGTAGGGACGCATGGGCCGCGGAGCCTGCCGTTGCTGCTGCGGCAACCCCTGCTGGTTCTGGATGAACGCCGCGTCGACCGGGATCTCCCAGGCGTCCTCCTTGAAGAAGAACTGGTCGGCGTCTTGGATGTGGTAGGTCTCGAACAGCGACGCCTGCACCCGGAACATGTCCTCTGGGTACCGGAAGTGCGCGCGCAGCTCTTCGCTGGCTTCCTCCGCGGGGGTGAAGCTCTCGGGGAACGCGCCGCGCCACGCGCCGATGATCGGGTCGTCCTCGTCCATCACGTACAGCGTGACGGTGCCGTCGTAGGCGTCCACGACCGCCTTCACGCTGTTGCGGATGTAGTTGGCCCGGCCGGTCAAGCCCGGCAGCCGGCGGGTCTGCTCGACCAGGGCCAGCTCCCCGTCCGGCCCCTGGGTCGGCACGAGCTCGCGCTGCTCGGCCAGCGTGTGCTCCGCCAGGTCGATGCGCTCGGAGTACGGCACCATGTCGGTCGTGGTGTAGGCGTCCTGCACCCACTTCACCTTGTCGTCGACCGCCACCGGGTAGGGGTCGTGGTCAAACTTCAGGAAGGGCGCCACAGCCTCGACCCGGTCGCGGATGTTGCGGTTGAAGATCACCTTGCTGTCCGCGTTGAGCAGGTCGGACAGCACGAAGTTCGGCTCGGTGAAGCGAAACGCGAACGCCAGGCGCCCGAGCATCCCGCCGACGCTGACACCGTCGTCACCGGTGTACTCGTAGCGCTCCGGCTCGCCCTCGTCGACGGGGAAGTCGAGCTCGGCGACCTCGGTATTCAGGATCGAGTACTGCGGCGGGTTCTCCCCGAAGTAGATGCGGGGGTTGTCCACCTCCAGGGCCTCGTCGCCCTCCGGGGGGATGTCGCGCACGAAGAACACCGGCTGTCCCCCGCCGTCGGCGATGCTCACGTCGCTGGCCACGAACCCGAACCCGTGGGTGTAGACCAGCCGGCGGTTCTGCCAGTTCTGGGCTGCCTCCGGCAGGTCGTTCTCGTTCAGCTCCCGGACGCTGAGCATGACCTGCTCGACGCCGTCGGCGAACGGGTAGCGGTCCACGTCCACGTCACGGAAGTCGTAGTAGGTCCGCAGCTCCTGCAGCTGGGCGTAGGTGCTCTGCAATGTGGCCGGGTCCCACATGCGGATCGATTCGAGCGTGGCTTCGTTGTCCGCGACCTGCTCCGGCGTCAGCGACGAGCGAGCGGGGAAGCGCTCGAACTCGACGTCGTCGTCGATCACCAAGCCGAACGCGAACCGCGTCATGTCGAGGTTGCGGTCGATGTACTGGCGTTCCCGCGGCAGCTCCTGCGGGTCCACCTGCAGCCGCTGGATGACCGCCGGGTAGACGCCGGCGAGCACGACCGCGGCGACGACGAGGATGCCGACACCCGCCGAGGGCAGCAGCCACCCACGGAAGCGGAGGTTGACCAGGAACAGCACGACGGTCACGGCCGCGATCACGGTGAGCAGCTGCAGGGCGATCAGCTGGGCGTTGACGTCGGTGTAGGACAACCCGGTGACCGTGCCGCGCTGCGAGTAGCTGAGCATGTAGCGGTCGAGCCAGAACCCCCACGCCCGGACCGCCACGATCCCGGCCAGCAGGATCGACAGGTGCACGGCGACCTGCGGGGCGATCTTCTGGCCGGGCGACTGCGGACGGATGCCGCCGAAGAGGTAGTGCGCGACCGCGGTCAGCACGATCGTCAGCGCCAGCGCGGTGAACAGCCAGGAGTTGACCAGTGCGTGGAACGGCAGGATGAAGACGAAGTAGCCGAGGTCGCGGGCGAACTGCGGGTCGTCGATCCCGAACTCGGTGGCGTTGGCCCACAGCAGGTAGGTGTCCCACTCGCCCACCATCGACAAGCCCGACAGCACGCCGATCAGCACCGCGACCCCGAGCAGAAGCGGGCGCGCGAACGGCTCGACCGCCTCCCGGTAGCGCTCGACGCCCTCCTCCTGTGCCGACGGGATGCGGTACGGGGGCGCGAGCTTGCGGGCGAGCATCAGGTTGCCGGCGAGCAGGCCGGCCATGACCAGTCCCGCCACGATCCCGAGACCAACCCGCGTCGTCAGGAGCGTCCAGAAGACGTGCGCGAAGCCGAGGCTGTCGAACCACAGGATGTCGGTGTAGAAGGTCGCGACCCTCGTGCCGAACAGCAGCAGGACCACGATGAATGCCAGCACGAGCAGCCACCAACGGCGCCGCAACTGGTCGAGAAAACTCATGAAGAAGGCTCCGATACGGGAAGGGTGGTGCAGCTGCAGCCAACATGGACCGGCGGGGCGTCGTGCCCGCTAGGGTACGCGGCACCCATGGCCACCACACCGGCTTGGCTGTTGTGGCGACAACGGGCCTCAGGACAGCGGGGTTCCCGGCCCAGCACCCATCGGCGGTGCGTGACGCCGCCAGCGATCCACGCGTCCAACATGCCCAGCTCGTAGGCACGCAGCAGATGCGTGACGGCGAGCTCATGGGCGACGGTGCCCTTGAGCTCGACGAACACCCCGCTCACGCGCTCGGACCACGCCTGGGGTTCCTCGCCGGCGGATCGCGCCATCCGCAAGGTGGCCGCAAGCGGCTTGCGCACCCGTTCCGACAGCTCGGCCATGAACGCGTCGACCAGCGCGCGCTGGCCGTCCGGCGACGGCAGGTCGCGGTCGACCAGCAGGGATGCGACCGCCAAGCCCGCCTCGTAGGCCTCGCGCAGCGGCGCAACGGCAGCGTGGCGGATCGCTTCGATCTCCTCGCTCACCAGCGACTCGGGCTCGACGTCGCCGCCGGTGCGACGTAGCCGATCAAGCGCCACGTTCTGCACCTCCTGGAGGCCCCGCTTGATCGCACGGACCAGCTGGGGACGCAGGGGTTCCAGGGCCGCGCCGCGCAGGCCGTGGGGGTCGGCGGGGTCCTCCTCAGCGGCGGCGAGCCCGACGGGGCCGGCCAGCTCCGGCTGCGTCTCCGGTACCGCTTCCGCCGCGGGCTCCGGCTCGGGCTCCGGGTCCGGCCCTGGCTCGGGCTCCGGTACCGGCTCCGGTAACGCTTCCGCCTCGGGCTCCGGCTCCGCCTCCGATGGCCCTTCCGGTTCGTGCTCGTGTCCACGTTCTGGTTCCGGTTCGGGCGGGTGATGGCGTTCCGGCTCCGGTTGCGCCAGCAGGGGCGGCTCAGCAACCTCCATCGGCGCCGCGGCAACGTCCGCCGACGCAGTGAGCCCGGCGGTCAGCGCCTCCCGCACCGTCGCGGCAGGAAGCGCGGGCGCCGCGAGCTCGTTGATGACCTGATCGACGGTCCCGGCGATCTGGCGCAGCTGCTGGGAGAGGTTGGCCCGAGCCGCCTCCAGCCCGGCCACGATCTCCTCCGCCTCTTCGCGGCGCTGCTCACCCTCGGCGATCAGGCGCGCAGCCTGCTGTCGACCCGACTGGACCTGTCGGTCGGCGTCGACACGGGCCTTGCGCGCGATCGTCATCGCCGCTTCCCGCGCGGCGTCGAGGATGCGCTGGGTCTCGGGCCCGATGTCGAAGAACTGCTCCTCGGCCTCGGACGCCTCGTGCGGGGCTGTCTCGTGCGGGGCTGTGCTGGTCTCCTCAGCGGCAGGCAGCGCGTCGAGCTTGCCCTCCGCCGCCTGCAGGCGGGCTTCGAGCTCCCGGACGGTGTCGGCAACCTCGGTGAGGAACGCACGGACCTCCGCACGGTCGTAACCACGCAGGGAGACGAGGAACTCGCGCCCGTGGATCTCTTCAGGGGTGAACAACGCCGCTCCCTTCATGGCGAGACCGGCAGTCTAGGTGAGGCCGGTTGGCGCTCCGAGTACCCGCCGTCAGCTGTCGCCAAGCAACAGCTCCACGACCAGCTCCACCAAGCCCTTCACCGGCTGGCCGAGCAGGCCGCCCGGGCTGGGCGGCGGTGGCCCGGGACCGCTGTCACCGCCGTCCCCACCGGGTTCCGTCGCGGGTGGCGGTGGCGGCGTCGGCGCCTGTGCGGCGGTCGACGGCGGCGGCGGCGGGGCGGGTTCGGGCTGATCTGGCGTGGGCGAGGACGGGGCCGCGGGCGTCTGCCCGGACGAGCCACTGGGTTCGGTCGCCGGCGGCGGTCCCGACGGTGCGGCGGCGGGCGGCGCGTCCGCCGGGGGGGCCGCCGGCGCGGGCGGGTCCAGCCGGGCGGTGTAGCGGGCCTGCGCCACGTCGACCACCTCGGCCAAGCGCGTGGCGGTCACCCCCATCTCGGTGGCGACGAGGCCCCACCGCGCACCGGCGGCACGCAGGTCGGCGATGTCGCGGAGTGCCGCGACAAGCGCGTCGGGCGACCCGGACGGGGTCGCGGACTGGGCGACGAACAACCGCAGCAGCGTCTCGCCTGGGGACCCCGGCCCCGCCTCTCCGGCAACACCGCCGGAGAGCGTCCCGACGGCGGGTCCGGGGATCGCGGCGAAGGCCGCGTAGAACTCCGCGGACCTGGGCTCGGTCCCATACGCGCGGGACAGCCCGCGCGCCAGCCGCTCCGCCTCGCGGTCGAAGGCGATGGCGTCGCGCAGCAGCACCTGATCCCACGGGTCATCGGGCCGGTAGGTCAGCGGCTGGCCTGAGGCCGCCAGACGGCGCGCGGCCAGACTCGCCTCGCGCAGGGCGGGCAGCGTGCGCACCTCGGCCGGACGGCGCACCCGCACCTGACCGCTGTACACGCCGATGCGGGGATCGATTCCCAACGCCAGCCGGTAGACCCCCTCACCGGAGACCTCGACGTCGTCCCACCGACTCTCGAGGCCCCCGTCGCTGTCCGCGAGGGCCTCGCCGCGCTCCAGGCGGAACCAGTCGTCGCCGATCACCGCCGCGGCTTGCGGCGCGAACCACACCTCACCGGAGCTGAAGGCGATCCGCGCCTCGTCCTCCCCCGTCCGCAGCCGCGCCCCCGCCGGTATGGCCTCGCCGGCTCCGACGGTCGCCCAGACACCACCCACGGAGACCTCCGCCATGTCGCCGGCCACGACCTGCGCGACCTCCTCCCCGCCAGGATCGTCGCCCGTGCAGCTCGCGACGATCATCAGGACAGCAAGGGGCGCCAGCAAGGTCAACGTGCGGCGAGCGTGGCCTCCGCCGGGGTGACGGCGGCGGCGTGCGGAAGTGGACAGGACCGAGCTCCGAACGTGCAGTGCCGGCAGGGACGTCCACCCATGGTAGGCGGCACGCCGGGCATCCGGCTAGGGTCCGATTTGACTAGCCCTGGCCGTGCCGCATTGGCCTACCGGTCGGCCACCGGGATGACCAGGTGCACCGTCGACCCGCGGTCGGCCTGCGACTCCACGGACACGTCGCCACCCAGCCCGTCCATGATGCGCCGCACGAGCGCGAGTCCGAGTCCGAGGCCGCCGTAGGGGCGGGTCTCGCTCGCATCGACCTGGTAGAAGTCGGAGAAGATGCGCGCGGCGGTCTCCGGCGTCACGCCCACCCCCCGGTCGCGCACGGCGAGTCGGACCATCGACGCCGGCCCGTCGGTGTCCAGACGCGCCATGATGCTGACCGGCTCGCCGCCGGGGGAGAACTTGACCGCGTTGTCCAAGAGCTCGTCCAGGCATCGCCGCAGCATCCCGGGATCGACGAGCACGGGCGGGAGGTCCTTCGCGATCCGGCGGGTGAACTCCCGCTCCGGATGGTGCGCACGCCAGCCGTCGAGGACGTCGCCGACGAGCCCGGCCAGGTGGACCGGTTCCTGTTCCAGTCGCAGCCGCCCGCTGTCGAGCGCCGCGAAGTCGACCACCATCTGCACGATGCGCTCCAGCTGCGCCGCCGACCGCAGGATCTGGTTGGCGTACCGCTTGGTCGCATCCGGCCCCGTCTCCCGGCTCGCGAGGACGTGGGCATAACCGCTGATGGGTGTCAGGGGTGTCCGCAGCTCGTGGCTGACGTTCGCCAGGAACTCGGTCTTCATGCGCTCGACCTCGACCTCCCGGGTGACGTCGCGTAGCACGAGCACCCTGCCGAGCACCGCTCCGCTCGGGTCGTGCACCGGTGCGGCAGTCGCCGCCGCCGGGACCAGGTCGCCCCCGGTGCGTTCAAGCAGGAGCTGCACGGCGACCACGTCTTCGCTGACCGGCCCGCCGAGCGTGGCCGCCGCCGGTGCGTCGTTCGGGCCTTGGCCACGCAGCACCTCCTCCAGCGGCAGCCCCAGGGCGTCGGTGACGTCCCGGCCCACCAGACGCTCCGCGGCCGGGTTGAACATGATGATCTTGCCGTCGGCGTCCACCGCGACCAGGGCATCGCCCATCGACGAGGTCAGCGCCTCCATGCGGGCACGCAGCCGGGACTGGACGTCCGCGGCCTCACGCAGCTGCGCAGACTGGGCCGCCAGGGATACCGTCATCTCGTTGAACGTGCGGCCCAGCTGACCGATCTCGTCGTGGCTGTCGATCGCCGCCTCGGCCTCGAGGTCACCCTCGCGAACGGCTGCGGCAGCCGTCGTCAGGCGGCGGATCGGCGCGACCAGCCGTCCGGTGACCAACGCCGCCACGCCGCCGGCGAACAGGGCGCCGAGCAGCGCCAGCAGGAACAGCCGTTGGACCAGGCCACGCTCGAGCTGCGCGATGACGTCTGATGTCGAGGTGGCGACGACCCGACCGACGACATTGCCGGCGGGGTCACGGACCGGCTGGGCGGCCGCGTACCAGACCTGGTCGTCGGCGGTGAACGTCCCGCGGGTCGCGCCCGCGTCGACCTGCGCGACGATCTGGTTGGCGGCACCCGCCACCCCGCTGGAGGCGACGTTGAACGCCGCCCCCGTCTCCAGGATCAGCTCCACGTCCAACGGGGTGGCACTCTCGATCCATTGGCCGTCGGCCACCCGCCCGGTCAGCAGGGCGCCGCGGACAGGCTGCTCGGGGGACTCGCCCGGCACACCGACCGCCCCGACGCCGACGATCTGCCCCGCGACGGTGATGAGGTCGCCGGCCGGGGGCCCCCCGTCGAGCACCCCCTCGACGGTGGGGCTGCCGGCCATGCCCAGCACGAACGAGTCGACGGCCAGGTCCTCGGTCGGCGAGTAGGCGAGGCGCTTCTCGCCGCGGGGACCGATCACGACGAAGAAGTCCTGCGTGGCGAAGAACGCGTCGTAGGCGATCGCCAGGCCATCGCGGTCGTCGGGATCGAACCCGAGGAACGTCTCGCCGGCGACGCGAAACGGCCGCCCGGCGTTGACGGCGGCGGCCGGCCACTCCGCGATGTCCTCCGCCACCCGCTCGGCGGACCCGTCCAGGCGGCGGAGCTCCTCGGCGACCAGGTCCGCCGACCCGAGACCGGACAGCACCCCCGCCATCAGCACCACCACGACGAGCAGGCTGGCGACGAACGCGGTGACGAACTTGCCTTGCAGCCTTCCGGCGCTCGCCTGCCACAACCACGCGCCGAGCGCCAGCGACCCGGCGAGGACCAGCCAGCTCGCCGCGGTGACCGACGTGAGCGCGACCCACTCGGCGGCGCCCCAGGCGAGCAGCCCGCCGCCCACGAGGGCGGCGCGCCGCCCGCCCGTCAGTGCCCGGACACCGGCCAGAAGACCGGCGAGGGCGCTGACCAGCGCCGCGGGCACCGGCGCGACCGGGATCAGGACCGTCGGGCCGGCGAGCTGGGCCATGCTGCGCCCGGACAGCCCCAAGGCCACCAGCACCAGCCCTGCGGCCCGCAGCCATGCCACCGTGTCGCCGAGCCCGGTGACCAACGCGCCCGACAGTCCATGGCTGATCGCGATCGCCAGGCTGCCCACCGCCACGAGGGTGGCAGCCCTCCCGCCACCACCCGGCATGGGGTCGGTCGCAGGCCTGCCCGGGCGCACGACCACGACGATCGCCAGCCCGGCCGCGGCGAACAGCGCAAGCAGGCTGGCGGCCAGATGCAGCGGCGTCAACAGGCTGGCAGCCATCCTGACCAGTGTACGACCGGCCGATGATCACGGGTCTGCGGGGCTCGGCGGCCCGCTCAACTCGAGACGAACAGCTCCTTCAGATCGTTGAAGGACTCGATGGTCGTCCCCGCCCCCGTCACGACCGCCTCCAGGGGAGCATCGACCAGATTGACCTTCAGCTGGGTTTCCTGCGCGATCCGGGCGTCAAGCCCGCTGAGCAGCGCCCCACCGCCGACCAGCCACATCCCGCGTTGGAGGATGTCTTGGGTGAGCTCGGGGGGGCAGTCCCCCAAGGTGTCCACCACCGCGCCGACGATCAAGCTGATCTGGTCCTCGATCGCTTCACGGACCTCCTCGGCGCTCACCACGACGACCTTCGGCAGACCCGACGCGAGCTCCCGTCCACGGATCTCCGCCTTGGGCTCGTCGGCCTGCGGGTAGGCCGAGCCCACAGCCATCTTGAGCTCCTCGGCGGTGCGCTCCCCGATGGCCACGGCGTACTCGCGACGCACGAAGCTCTGCAGCGCCCCGTCGATGTCGAACCCCCCGACGCGCACCGCCCGGCACGCCACCACGCCGCCGAGGGAGATCACCGCCACCTCCGAGGTGCCGCCGCCGACGTCGACGATCATCGAGCCCTCCGGTTCGTGGACGGGCAGACCGGACCCGATGGCGGCCGCCATGGGCTCCTCCATGAGGTAGGCGGCGGTGGCCCCAGCCTGCACGGCGGCCTCCTGGACGGCGCGACGCTCGACCTCGGTGATCGCGCTCGGGACGCAGATCACCGCTCGGGCGCGCGTGAAGCGGCTCACCCCCACCTGCTGCATGATCAGCTTGAGCAGGCGGGCGGTGGTGTCGAAGTCCGTGACCGCCCCACCGCGCAGCGGCCGATCGGCGGTGATGTGACCGGGGGTCCGGCCGATCATGGCGTACGCCTCGTGTCCCATGGCGAGGACGTCGCCGTTGCGCTGGTTGACCGCGATCACCGTCGGCTCGTTCAGGACGATCCCGCGACCCTTGCTCCACACCAGGGTGTTGGCGGTGCCGAGGTCGATCGCGATATCACGGGACATGAGGGGACGTTACCCTCTGCCGCCCCCCGCATCCGCCGGCTTCCTGCTCCTGCCGCGAGCGGGCCGCCCCCGCGCGGCCTGCCCCGGACGGCGCGGCATCTGCCCGTGGGTACGGCCGGGCCGTGCCTGCCGGGGCGGGACGGGCCGTTCGTCGTCGTTGGCCGGA
This sequence comes from Egibacteraceae bacterium, assembly GCA_040905805.1. Classification (NCBI taxonomy): domain Bacteria; kingdom Bacillati; phylum Actinomycetota; class Nitriliruptoria; order Egibacterales; family Egibacteraceae; species Egibacteraceae bacterium. The sequence goes on from JBBDQS010000138.1 coordinate 52,280, forward strand.
TCCAGCGCGTCCAGTGCGCGGGAGAAACCCGCCACCGAGTCACCAGAGGTCGAACGACTGCGGCGATGGGCGCTCGCCAGGTTCACCGCGAGCCACGCGGCGACGGCGAGAATGCAGATGAGCAGGAGGGTGGACACCGCTCGGAGACTAGGCACCCCGCCACCCTGCCCGCAACCCCTCGGGGTGGCCGTCCGGACGGGGGGCCTCGGGAAGCCTCAAGGAGGCTCACGGCGAACCGGGGAAGTGCGCGCCGCCGTCCGCCCAGTGCTCCTGCTTCCAGATCGCCACGGTGGCCTTCAGGGTGTCGATGCCGTGGCGGGCCGCCTCGAAGGCCTCGTCCCGGTGCGCCGCCGAGACGGCCACGACGACGGCTGGCTCCCCGATCGCCAGCGTCCCGACCCGGTGCTCCAGCCACACGGCCCGGACCGCTGGCCACCGCGTCGCCACCTCGGCGGCCAGCGCGTCGAGCTGGCGTCCCGCCCGCTCGGCATAGGCCTCGTAGGACAGCGCTGAGACCGCTCGCCCCTCCGACTCCTGACGGATCGTGCCCGTGAAGACCACGACCGCGCCCGCCGCCGGGTCGGTGGCGAACGCGTACGCCGCCTCGACCTCGAGGGGGTCCTCGGTCAGTGCGGTGTGCAGGCGGGCCATGGCCGACCGCGTCGCGCCGCGATCAGTTCTGCCGCTCCAGCTCCTGCTCGAGATCCTCGAAGACGTTCTCGGGGTCCTCGCCCTCCATCAGGCGGTCGAGGGAGTCACGGACGTCGGGATCGTTGAAGGCCCCGGCGAAGCCCACGATCACCAGGACGAGGATCAGCAGGGACAGCAGGATGGCGATGATCCCGGTGACCAGGCCGCCGACCGCCAGCCCCTTCCCACCGACGCCTGCTGTCCGCGTCCGCCGGATGCCACCGATCCCGGTGGCCACCGCCGCGATGCCAAGCACCAGCGCGAGCAGGTTGACGAACGGGATCCAGCTCAGCAGGAGGGCGATGATCCCGCACACCAGGGCGGCGATCGCCAGGCCGTTGGACTGCTGCTGGGCGGGTGGCCCGCCCCCCGGGTCGTCCCAGGACTGCGGCGGGGGCAGCTGGCCGCCGGAGGGTGGTGGCGGCGGAGGCGCTTGGGGCGGCTGGGACATGTGGTTCCTCCTTGGGGGCGGTCGGCCCCCGGCTACGGTGAGCGCGTCGCCCGTCGTCCGACGACGAACCCGATCAAGGTCCCGACGGTCGCGAAGGTGGCGATGATGAGGTGACGGCGGCGCACGCGCACACGCCCCACCGTGAGGTACTCGCGGTGGGCGTCGGAGAACTCCCGCACGATCTCGCGGTTGGAGTGGGTGGGCGCCCACCCGTGGTCGTGCAGGCTGTCGGTGGCGAGCACGACGGGATGCATGACGTGGTGGACCGCTCCCGCGGACAGCTCCGAGAGCCCGCGGTCCCACAGCTGCTCCGCCGCCGAGAACGCCACCGTCTCGGGGACCAGCAGCGGCTTGCGCCCGAGCAGGCTGCAGAGCTCCTCGGTGGCCAACCAGCCGTCGGCGGCCACGTTGTAGGCGCCCGCCAGTTCGCCCGTCACGGCCAGCGCCAGCGCGCTCGCGACGTCGTCGACGTGCACGAACTGGCGGGGCGGGTTGTAGCCCCGCACCAGCGGCAGCCTGGGACTCTCGAGCTGGCGGGCGAGGAAGTCGTCCATGCCGGGCCCCAGCACCGGGGCGGGCCGCAGGACGCAGACGGCCACGTCGGGGTGCGCCATGGCCCACTCGGCGACCAGCTCCTCGCTCAGCAGGTGCTGGTAGCCGTAGCTGAAGTCCGGGTTCGCGCGCAGCGGGGCGTCCTCGGCCAGCGGCACGCGATTGTCGGGGTGGGCGCCGTAGACCGCCGCGCTGGACAGGTGCACGACCTTGCGGGCACCGACGCGGCCGGCCGCCGCCAGGACGTTGCGGGTGCCGTGCACGTTGCGGGCGAACATCGTGTCCTCGTCGCGCGTCGGACCGCAGCGGGCCGCCAGGTGCACCACGGTGTCCGCGCCCCGCAGCGCGTTGGGCAGGAGCCGGTCGCGCACGTCTGCGGTGCGGAAATCGACCTTGGCGCCGGGCATCTCGGGCGCGTCGAGGTCCACGGCCACGATGCGGGTGACCGATCCCTCCTCGCCGAGCCGGTCGATCAGCGCACGACCAATCGCGCTGCTCGACCCCGTGACCGCCACCGTGCTCATATTGACTGGCCTCCTGACCACCGCCGGAGGCTACACGTCTACCATGGCCAGGGTCCCGCAAACCCTGCGGTCGGACGCGACGGCCCGCCGGCAACGCCCCGCAGGTACAGCTCGCAGGTACGGCTATGACGGCAGGACGACGACGATGACGGATCCCTTCTCCGGCGGCTTCGACCCGCGCATGTTCGAGAACGTCCCGCTCTTCCGCGAGCTCGCCAAGGTGATGTCGTGGACGGGCGGGCCGGTCAACTGGGACCTGGCCGCGCAGACGGCGCTGGCGGTGGCCGAGCCCGGCGCCGCCGGTGAGCCCGCGGGGACGCTGCCCGCCGGAGAGGCGGCGGCGGAGCCGGCGACCGGCCGCGCCGACCAGGAGCTCGCGCGAGCGGTCGACGTCGCCGAGCTCTGGCTGGACCAGGTCACCGCCCTGCCCGCCGTGGAGGGCCCGGTCCGCGCGCTCGGGCGGGGCGAGTGGACCCGGCTGGCCTGCACCTCCGGGGGGCTCGGCGTGTACGTGGAGCCGGTCGCGGCGGGCATGAGCAGCGCCCTGGCCAAGGGACTGCCCCAGGAGCTCGAGGCCATGGGCGGTGCCATGAACCAGGCCATGGGATCCATGGGCGCGATGCTGTACGGGATGCAGATCGGCACCGTCGCCGGCCACCTGGCCGGGCAGCTGCTCGGCACGTACGACCTCGGGGTCCCGACGGTGGACCCCCGCACGATCGGCACCGTGGGCGACACCGCCGAGCAGTTCGCGCGCGACTACGACTTCGAGGCGACCGAGTTCACCTACTGGCTCGCACTGCGCGAGACCGCGCACCGGCGCCAGTTCGCCGGGGTGGACTGGCTGCGGGGGCACGTGGGCGACCTCATCGGCCGCTTCGCCGCCGACGCCGACCTCGACCCGACCCGGCTGATGGACCAGCTCGGCCAGCTCGGCATGGGGCCGGGCATGGAGAATCCGCTGGACCCCGCGGCCCTGCAGGAGGCACTGGGGCAGCCGGGCGCATTCGAGGTGGAGCCGACGGCGGCGCAGAAGGCCACGCTGGACCGGTTGCAGGCGCTGGTCGCGTTCACCGAGGGGTGGGTGAGCACCGTGGTCGCTGCGGCCTCGGACGGCAAGCTGCCCGCCCTGCCGCGCATCGAGGAGGCCGTCAGCCGGCGTCGCGCGGCCAAGGGGCCCGGCGAGCGCTTCCTGCAGCAGCTGGTCGGCCTGGACCTGCAGCCCCAGGACGTCCGCATGGGCCGCGCCTTCTGCGAGGCGGTGATCACCGCGCGGGGCCAGGCAGGGCTCGACCGCGCATGGCACCAGCCGGGTCACCTGCCCTCCACCGAGGAGCTCCGCGAGCCCAGCCGGTGGCTGGTGCGCATGGCCGGAGCCGAGCTGGAGTCCGACTGACCGCCTGCCGCGCACCGGTGCGCTCTCCCCCGGAGAAAAACCTTCGTCCACAGGGGCCGCCGCGCGTTTCCCCTGCTCACCGGCGTCCCCAGCCGGGCCAGCGCGACGATGATGCGCCGAGCATCCACAGTGTCCTCCCCAGGCCGCCGCGCGTTTTCGCAGGACTGCTCCCCACGATCCACAAGGTGGGGACAACGCTGTGGACAGCGCGGTTGACGCTGCTTTCCCCACCCCCGTATCGTCGCTTCCGTCAAGCGGTCGTCGTCAGCCACGAACCGTCCTCCAAGGGGAAGGGAGGACGGGAACCGGGCGGGTCGGGGGCCGTTTGGCGTTGCCGCTCCTGGCAACCCTGCGCGCGACGATGCCCTGCCTGCGCGCAGCGCCACGCCCCGCCGCGCGCAGCGCCACGCCCCGAAAAGGAGCGACCGGATGTCCGAGCCCCTGACCACCCTGCTTGACGCCGCCCTCGACCCGCACGCCGACCCGGAGGCGATCGACCGCCTGCCCCTGCCCGAGCGCATGCGTGCGGCGGTCGTCCGCAAGAGCGAGGCCGAGATGTTCCACGGGGTGGCCACCGCGGACAAGGACCCGCGCGCGTCACTGCACGTCGACGAGGTGCCGATCCCGCCGCTCGGGCCCAACGAGGTGCTGATCGCGCCGATGGCGGCAGCGCTGAACTTCAACACGGTGTGGACGTCGATCTTCGAGCCGTTGCCGACGTTCACCTTCCTCGAGCGCTACGCCCGGGAGTCGGCGGCCGGTCGGCGCCACGACCTCGACCACCACATCGTCGGGTCCGACGCCGCCGGCGTGGTCGTACGCACCGGCCCGGGCGTCACCGGGTACCGGCCCGGGGACCGCGTCACCGTGCACTGCAACGTCGTGGACCTCGAAGGACCCGAGGGCCACGACGACTCCATGCTGGACGCCCACCAGCGCATCTGGGGCTTCGAGACCAACTTCGGCGGCATGGCGGAGCTCGCGCTCGTGCGCGCGAACCAGCTCATGCCGATGCCGAGCCACCTCACCTGGGAGGAGGCCGCCAGCCTGTCGCTGACCCTGGCCACCAGCTACCGCATGCTCGTCGGGCGCAACGCCGCCCGCATGAAGCAGGGCGATGTCGTCCTCATCTGGGGCGCGACCGGCGGTCTGGGTGGCTTCGCGACGCAGCTCGTGCGCAACGGCGGCGGCATCCCCGTCTGCGTCGTGTCGAGTCCGGACAAAGTCGAGCTGCTGGCCTCCCTCGGGGTCGACCACGTCATCGACCGGTCTGCCGAGGGCTACGCGTTCTGGGACGGCGACCAGCAGGACCCGCGGGAGTGGCGTCGGTTCGGGCAGAGGATTCGCGAGCTGACCGGGGGGGCCGACCCCGACATCGTCTTCGAGCACCCGGGCCGGTCGACGTTCGGCGCCAGCGTCTTCGTGGCCCGGCGGGGCGGGACGATCGTCACCTGTGCGTCCACGTCGGGGTACCGCCACGAGTACGACAACCGCTACCTCTGGATGAACGTGAAGTCCATCCTGGCGAGCCACTTCGCCAACTACAAGGAGGCGTGGGAGGCCAACCGCCTGGTGGAGCTCGGCATGATCCACCCCATCCTGAGCCGGACCTACCCGCTGGAGCAGGCGGCCGAGGCCGCCCACGCGATGCACACCAACGCCCACACGGGCAAGCTCGGCGTGCTCGTCAACGCCGCCGCCGAGGGCCTCGGCGTCGTCGACACGGAGAAGCGCCGCCGCCTCGCGGCCGACCTGGATCGGTGGAAGCTGCTGACCTGACCCGACCGGTCCGGGGCGCGGGTGCAGACCGGTGCGTTGCGGATCAGGGCCACATGGTGGTCCCGTTCCTGCACGTACCCGGTCCGGGCCCTGCACGGGCCCTGCACGGACCCTGCACGGACCCTGCACGGACCCTGCACGGACCCTGCACGAACCCTGCACGGGCCCTGCACGGGCCCTGGCACGGGGCCCCCGACCGCTCAGCCGGTGCCCTCGAGGCAGTCGACGTGCTCCGCGGTGACCGGATCCAGGACGACGCCGTCGCCGTCGTCGCCGGTGGTCACCGTGGCCGTCCAGCCCAGGGCCACCCCCCAGTCGCCCGCGTCGGGATCCCACGCGAGAGGGGCGCCGCTGGCGTACAGCACGCCGTCCGCCGCCCCCTCGACGTCGCAGGCGCCGAAGGCCTGATCGGATCCCTCCACCAGCGCCGCGGGTTCCTGCAGGCCCTCGGGCCACGGGGGCAGCTGCCCCAGCGCCCCGGCCGGTATGGGCTCGAGGTCGAAGGCCCCGAGTGTGGGGCGCTCCTCGGTCTGGCCCTCCTCGGTGAGCGTCACCGTGAGCAGCCGGTCGGCGTCGGGGGCCACGTAGGTCACGCGCACCTCGGTGAGCCGGTCGCCGTCGACCTCGACGGCGCCGACGGCGACGCCGGCGCCCCCCCGCCCCCCCCCCCCCGCGCCGGCCGTCCGCGCGCGCGTCGCCGCCAGCGTGGCGGGCAGCCCCGTGGCGGGCGCCCCGCGCCGGTCGACCTGCCCCGCGGCGGGGCCCTCGTCGACCGGCTCGTCGAGATCGTCGACCGGCTGGCACGCCGCCAGCACAGCGATGATGCCCAGGGCGCACGCGACGGCGCGCAGGGTGCAGGGGATCATGACCCCAGAGTGTAGGGCGCGCCCCGCCGCGCCCCTGCCATCAGCCCTGACCCGCGTGCGCGGGCAGCAGCAGGCAGACCCGGGCGCCGGGACCGGCTTGCTCGACGCGCAGGCGACCCCCCTCCGCCTCCACGAGCGACCGGGCGAGCAGCAGGCCCCGCCCGGCGCGACCGTCCGCGCCGTCGAACGGGTCGTCGGCGAAACCGGGACCCTCGTCGGTGACGCACAGTCGCGCGCCGGGACGGTCGCGGCCCTGGGCCGCCGTGACGGCCTCGACCACGACCGTGATCGTGCCCTGCCCGTGCGCCAAGGCGTTGTCGAGCAGGACCTGCAGACACTGGCCGATCGCCGCAGCGCGCGCCCGCACGGGGGGTGCGGCCCCGCCGCGCACCACGACCGCGCGGCCCTGCGCGCGCGCGAGGGCCTGCCAGGCGTCCAGGCGCTCGGACACCAGCTCGTCGAGGTCCAGGCGCTGCGTGCCGGCGGGCGCTGCCGCCAGGGCCAGGAGCTCCTCGATGGTCGCCTCCAGGCGGTCCGCCTCGGCCATGGCCGCCGCGACCAGCTGCCACGCGCCGTCCTTGCTGACGGTGGCCTCCAGGGCCTCCAGGTCCAGTCGCAGGGCGGTCAAGGGGGTGCGCAGCTGGTGGGAGGCATCGGCGCTGAACGACTGGCTGCGCTCGATCATGGCCGCCAGGCGGTCCGCGGTCCGGTCAAGCGCCCCCGCCACCTCGTCGGCCTCGGGAAGGCCGCTGCGCGGCGCCCGGGCGGAGAAGTCGCCCTCGCCCAGCCGCCGGGCGGACACCGCCAGGTCCTCCAGGGGGGCGGCCAGCCGCCGGCCCTGCCACCAGGCGAGGAGCGCCGCCGCCACCAGGGCGCTCACCGCCAGGCCGGTGATCTGCAGCCACGCGCGTCGCACCCGGCGGCGCAGCCCCGCGTCGTCGGACGTGGCCCGCACGATCAGCGCCTCACCGGCGTGCTCGAGCGGGACCGCGACCGTGAACAGGTCCTCCCCCCGGGCCCGGCCGACGCGCCCCTGCAGGGCCAGCGCCACGTCGGGGCCGGTGGCGGTCGCGCCCGGGGGCGCGCCGCCGCTGTCGACGAGCACCTGACCCCCGGCCGACAGCAGCATGAGCCGCGAGTCGGTGCGCTCGGCCAGCACCTGCAGGACCAGCTGCAGCTCCCGGGCCGTCGCCTGGTCGAGCACGACCTGGGCGCCCTGGGCGAGCTGCTCCAGCTCGTCGAAGGTCTGCTGGACGAGCATGCCGCGCGCGGCCACCCCCAGCGGCACGCCGAGCAGCAGCACCGCCGCGGCCACGGCGGCGAGCGTGGAGGCCAGCAGCCGCCGCCTCACGCGGGCGGCTGGGTCTCGAAGCGGAAGCCCGTGCCGCGCACCGTGGACAGGTACCGGGGCCGGCCGGCGGGGTCACCGAGCTTGCGCCGCAGCCACGACACGTGCATGTCGAGGGTCTTCGTCGACCCGTACCAGTCGGTCTGCCACACCTGCGCCATGATGCGCTCGCGCGTCACGGCCGTCCCGGCCTGGGCGACCAGCAGTGCGAGCAGGTCGAACTCCTTCGGTGTCAGCGCCAGCTCCTCGTCGCCGCACCAAGCCCGACGCGCCGCGGGGTCCACCCGCACGTCCTGGGCGGCCAGCAGCGCCTCGTCGGCGCGCTCGGGGCCGTCCGCCCGACGCAGCAGCGCCCGCAGCCGCGCGAGGAGCTCGGCCAGGCGGAACGGCTTGGTCACGTAGTCGTCCGCGCCGGCGTCCAGGCCCACCACCACGTCGGCCTCGGTGCCGCGCGCGGTCAGCATCAGGACGGGCACGCCGGGGGCCACCGCCCGCAGCCGCCGGCACACCTCGACGCCGTCGAGGTCGGGCAGGCCCAGGTCGAGCACCACCGCCGCCGCCCCCTCGGCCGCCGCGGCCAAGCCGGCCTGTCCCGTCGCGGCGCGCACCACCGGATAGCCCGCCCCACGCAGGGCCGCCGCAAGCGGGGTGGCGATGCCGTCGTCGTCCTCGACCAGCAGGATGGGTAAGGTGCCACCGTCGATCTTTGCCACGTCTTTACCGGATGTCGCCACGCGCTTTGCCTTCGTCCGCCTACCGTCGTGGTCATGCACACCACCCAAGTCTCGCCGCCTTCGGAGCGTCCCGTGGACCACACGATCCATCCCACCGACGAGTCGTCCACCAACGGCTCGCGGCTGAAGCTGCCACCGCCGCCGGCGTCCCCCCCGACGCCGGCCGGCGGGACGGCGGCGCGGTCACCCGGCGTGTGGCGGACGGCGGTGGTGGCCGCACTGGTCGCCGGCCTGGTGTCCGTGGCGGTGACGCTGTCCCTGGTGGATCAGCGCACCCCCGAGCTGGCGTCGCCCTCGCCCACCGACAGCACCGCGCAGGATCGTGCGGCCGACCAGTCCGTGTCGGAGCGGCAGCAGTCCGTGGCGCAAGGACAGGGCTCCGTAGCGGAGGTGGCGGACGCGGTGCTGCCGTCGGTCGCCCGCGTGGACGTGGCCGGCGCCCGCGGTCCCGGCTCGGGCTCGGCGGTGATCTTCCGCGAGGACGGCTACCTGCTCACCAACAACCACGTCGTGGCCGACGCCCGACAGGTGCGGGTCACCCTGCCCGACGGCACCCCCCGTGACGCCGAGGTCGTCGGCACCGACCCCGCCAGCGACCTGGCCGTGCTCCTCGTCGAGGACGCCACCGACCTGCCCGTGCCCGACTTCGCCGACTCGCCCCCACGCGTCGGGGACACGACCATCGCCATCGGCTCCCCGTTCGGGCTGGAGGGCACCGTCACCACCGGCGTGGTCAGCGCCCTCAACCGCAACGTGCCGACCCCCGGGGCGCCGCTGGTGGACCTGATCCAGACCGACGCGGCGATCAACCCGGGCAACTCGGGGGGCCCGCTGGTCAACGACCGGGGGCAGGTGATCGGCATCAACACCGCGATCATCTCCGGGTCGGGGGGCAACGTGGGGCTGGGCTTCGCCATCCCGTCCACCACGGTGCTGCCCATCGCCGAGCAGCTCGTCGACCAGGGCTTCGTCGAGCACGCCCAGCTCGGTATCCAGGGCCAGGACGTCGATCCGACCGTCGCCGAGCTCTACGGACTGCAGGTGACCGCCGGTGCGCTGGTGGTGGACGTGGCGTCGGGCAGCGCAGCCGCGGACGCCGGCCTGACCGCCGGGGACATCATCACGGCACTCGACGGTGAGGAGGTGACCTCCATGGCCGACCTCGTGGGCCTCATCCGGGGTCACTCACCGGGCGACGAGGTCACGATCACGGTCGTGCGCGGCTCTGACGAGCGCACCGTCGACGTCACGCTGGGCTCGGCGCCGTCCGAGACGCGGTAGGCACGCCCGCCCGGTCCAGCGCGTCGCACAGCAGGCGGCGCAGCCCCGCGTCGTCCACCCGGCTCTCCTGCAGCGCGGCGTCGTCCCACGCGACGATCAGGCGGTTCAGGTCGCGGCTGCCGAGCTCGGGGATCAGCTCCAGGACCCGCAGGTCCAGGGTCTGGTGCCCGGTCCCGGCACGGTCCGGCCCGAAGGTCGCGACCACGTTGGCGACCAGGCAGCCCCCGGCGTCGCTGGTCCAGGCCCCCGCCATCAGCGGCAGGTCCTGGCGGTTCGCCACCGTCGCCAGCGCGTCCTGTGCCGCCGGGGGCAGCTGCGCCACGGCCCGGCCGAGCCGGGCGCGCGCATCGAGGCGGCTGTGCGCCCGCACACTCCTGCGCATCTCCGAGCTCCTCGTCCCGACGGGGACCCTCGCGGTCGCCGGTTCGTCCCCCAGCGTACGCGTCGCGGCGCCTCCCGGGAGGCGCCGCGCCGGATCCGGCCGCTGGGTGCGCTAGCGTTGCCTCCCACATGGGCATGCGCGTGAACCAACGCAAGAACGTCGTCTACCGCGGGGGCCGACGCCGGCGGCTGCCTGACGTGCCCGGCGTCGCCCACGAGCGGCCCTGGTGGGACCAGGGCGCGGTGGTCGCCGGGGTCGACGAGGTGGGTCGCGGCGCCTGGGCCGGTCCGGTCACCTACGCCGCGGTGGTGCTGCCCAGCGATCGCCGCATGTACAAGCTGCGGGACTCGAAGATGATCGACCCGCAGCGCCGCGAGGAGCTCGCCGACCGGTTGGCGGGGTTCGCCGTCGGGATCTCCGTGGGCCACGCGACCAACGACGAGCTCGACCGTCTGGGCATGAGCGAGGGCATCCGCCTGGCCGCCCGCCGCGCCGTCGACGGCCTGGACGTCCGCCCCGACGTCTGCCTGCTGGACGGCAACTGGGACTTCCTGGCGGGCTACGGCACCCGCAACGAGCGCATCGTGCACGGTGACGCCTGGTCGGCGTCGATCGCCGCGGCGTCGATCGTCGCGAAGGTCACCCGCGACCGGCTCATGATGGCCGCCTGCCCCGACCACCCCGCCTACCGCTTCTCCAGCAACAAAGGCTACCCCTCCCCCGTGCATCAGGCGGCCCTGGCCGAGCACGGACCCTGCGTCCTGCACCGGCGCTCCTGGGCACCGGTCGCCGCGCTGGCACAGCAACGTCTGGCCTTCTGACCGCCGGGTAGAGTGCCCGCCATGACTGCAGCGACCATCCTCGGCACGCTCCTCGCCGGCTTGCTCATCGGCGCCCTGGCACGGCTGGTCACCCCCGGCACCGCCGGGATGGGCTGCCTGCCGACGGTCGCGATCGGCGTGGGCGGGGCCTTCCTCGGCCAGCTGCTCGCGGGCGCGCTCGGCGTCGGGGTCGGCGACCAGGGCTGGCTCGGGCTGCTCTTCAGCGTCCTCGGGGCGATCCTGCTGCTGCTGCTCCTGCAGGCGATCGCGGGCCGGCGCTAGCTAGGCCCGGCCTCCCGGTGCGCCCCGCTACGCTGGTCGGATGAGACTGTTCGACACGCGGCAGCGCGCCGTGCGCGACCTGGCCGCGGGCGCCGCCGTGCGGATGTACGTGTGCGGCATCACGCCGTACGACTCGACCCACCTCGGGCACGCCTTCACCTACATCGTCTTCGACGCCCTCATCCGCGTGCTGGAGCACCGGGGCCACACCGTGCGCTATGTGCGCAACGTCACCGACGTCGACGACGACATCCTGCGCAAGGCCCGGGAGCTCGGGGTCGACTATCTCGACCTGGCCCGGCGCGAGGTCGCCCGGTTCGATCGGGACCTCGCCGCGCTCGGCCTGCGGCAGCCGGATGTCGAGCCGCGTGCCACCGAGACCGTGCCGGCGATCGCCCGGGCGGTGCGCGGCCTGGTCGACGCCGGCGTGGCCTACCCCACCGGCGACGGCCGGGTCTACGTCGACACGCAGGCCACCGAGCAGTTCGGCCGGCTCGCCCGCCTGGACGCCGACGAGGCGCTGCGCCAGTTCGCGGAGAAGGGCGGCGACCCGGAGGCGCCGGGCAAGCGCGCCCCTCTGGACTTCCTGCTCTGGCAGCCGAGCGGGCCGGACGAACCGAGCTGGGACAGCGACTTCGGGCCCGGTCGGCCCGGCTGGCACATCGAGTGCTCCGTGATGGCCCAGGAGCACCTCGGTGCCACCATCGACATCCACGGGGGCGGCAACGACCTCGTCTTCCCCCACCACGAGGCCGAGATCGTCCAGGCCGAGCACCTGACGGGCGACGCCCCGTTCGCCCGCTTCTGGATGCACACCGGCATGGTCGCCTGGGACGGCGCGAAGATGTCCAAGTCCCTCGGCAACCTCGTCTTCGTGCGCGACCTGCTCGAGCGCTTCGAGCCGGGCGCCCTGCGCCGCTACCTGCTCGAGCACCACTACCGCGCCGACTGGGCGTTCGCCGACGACGAGCTGGCGGAGTCGGCCGGCGCCTTCAAGGTGTGGCGCGACGTGGCCGGAGGTGACGGGGCGCGACCGGACCTGGTGGCGCCGTTCCACGCCGCGCTGGACGACGACCTCGACATCCCCGGAGCCGTCGCGGTCCTGGACGAGGCCGCCGCCGCCGGTGCGGGCGCCACGGTGCGCGAGCTGGCGCCGATCCTCGGCTTCGTGCTCGGCTGAGAAAAAGTTTCGTGAATCGTGTGTAGGCCTGGCGGGGCGGGGGCAGAGTAGGTCTCAACAGACGCGCGCCAGTTGGGTCAGCCCGCAGCCCATCGCCGAGCGCTCGAGGCCCCCGCCCGACCACGGGGGCCTCGAACTTTTTCGGCTCTTGTGACCAAGGTTGGCGACGAGGGCGCAGGAGTGGGGCAGGCGTGCGCGCCGGCGCTGCGACACGACCCGTGCACCACTTTGGCGGTGGTCGCGTGGCCAGGCCAGATCCCCGGCCGCGTCGCCGGGCCAGCGCACCACTTTGGCGGTGGTCGCGTGGCCAGGCCAGATCCCCGGCGGCGAAGGTCGCGGTCTCCGCGACCGCGCGACAAAGGCGCGGCGAGACGCCGGGTTGAACCCACGGATCGTTGAGTTGAGAAGGCCCACTCTTTCCCGCGGGCCTACCAGCGCACGAGCGGGCGGTACTTGATGCGGTGCGGCTGGTCGGCTTCGGCGCCGAGGCGCGCGCGGCGGTCCGCCTCGTAGTCGGTGTAGCCGCCCTCGAACACGTGCACCGTGCTGTCGCCCTCGAAGGCCAGCATGTGGGTGGCCACGCGGTCGAGGAACCACCGGTCGTGGCTGATCACCACCGCGCAGCCGGCGAACTCCAGCAGGGCCTCCTCAAGCGCCCGGAGCGTGTCCACGTCGAGGTCGTTGGTCGGCTCGTCGAGCAGCAGCAGGTTGCCGCCGCGGCGCAGCAGCTTCGCCAGGTGCACGCGGTTGCGCTCGCCGCCGGAGGCGTGGCCGACCTTCTTCTGCTGGTCGGGTCCCTTGAAGTTGAACGAGGCGACGTAGGCGCGGCTGTTGACCTCGCGCTTGCCGAGCTGGAGGGTCTCCAGCCCGTCGGTGATCTCCTCGAAGATCGTCTTGTCGGCGTCGAGGGTGTCGCGGGACTGGTCGACGTAGGCCAGCTCCACGGTCTCGCCCACGCGCAGCGTCCCGGCGTCGGGCTTCTCCTCGCCGACGATCATCCGAAACAGGGTCGTCTTGCCCGCGCCGTTGGGGCCGATCACCCCGACGATGCCGCCCGGCGGCAGCCGGAAGCTCAAGTCCTCGATGAGCAGGGTGTCGCCGAAGCCCTTGCTGACCCCGTCGGCCTCGACGACGACGTCGCCGAGGCGCTGCCCGGTGGGGATCGTGATCTCGGCGGTGCCCTCGCGCTGGGCGGGCCCCTGGGCCAGCAGCGCCTCGTAGGCCTGGATGCGCGCCTTGGACTTCGCCTGGCGGGCCTTGGGCGAGGCGCGCACCCACTCCAGCTCGTGGGCCAGGGTCCGCTGGCGGGCGGACTCCTGCTTGTCCTCGTGGGCCAGGCGCGCGTGCTTCTGCTCCAACCACCCGGTGTAGTTGCCCTCGAAGGGCATGCCCTTGCCGCGGTCGAGCTCCAGGATCCAGCCCGCGACGTTGTCCAGGAAGTAGCGGTCGTGCGTCACAGCCACCACCGTGCCCGGATACTCCTCGAGGTGGCGCTCCAGCCAGGCGACGCTCTCCGCGTCGAGGTGGTTGGTCGGCTCGTCGAGCAGGAGCATGTCGGGACGCGACAGCAGGAGGCGGCAGAGCGCGACGCGGCGGACCTCGCCCCCCGACAGGGTGGCGACGTCGGCATCCCCAGGCGGGACCCGCAGCGCATCCATCGCCACCTCCAGGGTCCGGTCGAGGTCCCAGGCGTTGGCCGCCTCGATGGAGTCCTGGACGGCGGCGAACTCCTCGTAGACCTTGGTCATGGCGTCGTCGTCGAGCGGCTCGGCCATCTGGGCGGACAGCTCGTTGAAGCGCTCCAGCAGGGCGGCGGCCTCCCCCACACCCTCCATGACGTTGCCGCGCACGTCCTTGTCGGGGTCGAGCACCGGCTCCTGCGGCAGGTAGCCGACGCTGACCCCCTCAGCGGACCACGCCTCCCCCTCGAACTCGGTGTCGACGCCGGCCATGACCCGCAGCAGGCTCGACTTGCCCGATCCGTTCGGGCCGATGACACCGATCTTGGCTCCGGGCAGGAACGACAGCCAGATGCCGGACAAGATCTCCTTGTTGGGGGGGACGACCTTGGCCAGGCCTTTCATCACGTACACGTACTCGAGTGCCACGACGGGCTTCTTCCTCACGGGGGCACGACAGGACCAGCGGACAACTGTAGCGGTGCGCCGGCCCGGTATGCTGACCGGACCTGCCATCCGCTAGGCTGCCGTCGGCCTTCCCCACGCCACGGCTCGAAGCTCGGAAGGAACCACCGTTCCCACTGCCGAGGACGTGAATGCGCGCGCGCCCGTGCGCACGATGCAGATGCTGCTCGCCGCCACCGCCTTCCTGCTCGCCGGGGGCGGCTTGGCCCTGGCCGGCGGCGGCCCCGGGTCGGGGACCGACGCCGGCCGCCCCGTCCAGGCGACGGTGACCGACGTCGCCGTGGCCCCCCGCGACAGTGGGGGCGCGCGGCCGAGCCGCGATCGCCCGTTGGACACCGCCGACCCGGCCGCGCGCCCACCCGCCCCCCCGGGGGCGCCCCCGCCCCTCGAGGACTTCGGCGCCGTGACCGTGCACCGTCCAGCCGTGCGGCTGGACGCCGTGGCCGCGGACAACCCCCTGGGTGCCGTCCTGGAGCACCCGGACGTGCGGTTCGCCACCGTGGTGCACACCACCACCATGGCAGTCGCCGGTGCCGACGGGCAGCTGCACGAGGTGACCGTCGCCGCGGTCGACCCGCGGGGGTTCCGGGTGCTCACGCCCCAGGTCACCGCCGACGCGCACGATCTCTGGCAGCACCTGGTCGACGGCAACGCGGTCGTCAGCACCGAGGCGGCCGAGCGGGTGGGCGCCGGCCTCGGCGGGGTGCTCGACCTCGTGGATCGGCCCGAGGTGCGGGTCGGGGCCATCGCCGTGCTCGGCGTCCCCTCCCCGGCTGACGTGATCGTGAGCCGTGACGCCGGGTTCCATCGGGGCATCGGGGAGTCCCCCTCCCTGCTGGTGTCCATCAGCGACGCAGCACGCGCGTCGCGGGTCGCCGCCGAGCTCGCCGAGCGGGTGGCGGCGCACGCCACGCCCCTGGTGGAGGATCGCGTCGTCGAGCTGGGCCGGACCCACGTCCCGGCGGACCAGTGGGACGGGGTGTGGGACCGCCTCGCCCAGTGCGAGTCGAGCGGGCGCTGGCACCTCGACTCGGGCAACGGCTACTACGGCGGCCTGCAGTTCCTGCCGTCGAGCTGGCACTGGGTGGGGGGCACCGGCCTGCCCCACGAGGCCAGCCGCGAGGAGCAGATCGCCCGGGCCAAGATCCTGCTGGCCCACCAGGGCTGGGAGGCCTGGCCGGCCTGCTCGGCCGCCCTCGGCTACCGCTGACGAAGCCGGATGCCGCCGGGCGTCGGCGCGGGTGCTACTCGGCGCGCAGCGCCCGCAGGGGGTGCCAGGACTGCTGCGGGGTGGTGTGCAGGTCGTAGAGCCCACCGCCGAGGACCTTGCCGTCCCGCAGGGCGTCGACGAAGGCCGGCACGTGGGGGAGGCGGTCGGCGATGCCGCCGGCCATGTGGATCGGCAGGTTGGGATCGCCGGTGCGCACCCGCGTCTCGAGGATGTTGTCGAGGTTCCAACGGTAGGTCGTCCCGGGATCCGTGCCCCGAAAGGAGCTGTAGCTCATCGGGATGTACACGTCGTAGAAGGGCCGCAGCTGCGCCCACGGGAACCCGGGCCACCAGCTCGGCCGCAGGTCGAGCTGGAGCGGCGGCAAGACGATGGCCGCCAGCGGGAAGTCGGGACCTGCCCACTCCCGCAGCTCGGCGGACAGCTGCACGACCCGGCGGCTGCGTTCGGCCACGTCGGCCAGACGCTCCGCCTCGATGTCCAGGCCGAAGGCGTCGGGCCGGTCCCCTCGGGGTGTGGTGAAGGAGATCGCGGCCTGTGCCCGGCGCAGGTCCGTCGCGGGGTCCAGGTGGTCGGGCAGGTACCACGTCATCACCCGCATACCCAGGTCGTGAGCGGCCTCGATGAGGCGACCCAGCCGGGCCGGGTCGTGGATGTCCGCCGGCGAGCTGAAGCGGCCCGTCTGCACGAAGATCGCCTGCGCGCCCCCTGCGGCCGCCCGGGCCGCCTGCTCCTCGGGGCTGATCTCGACGTCGTACAGGTCGACCCAGGTCGACAGTCCGGCGAAGGTCGCGAGCCGCGGTTCGGCAGGGACCAGCGGGATGCGTGCCGCCTCTCCGGGCGCGGGTGCGGGTGGTGGTGGGGCCGGCTGCGCGGGCGGCTCGGGGGCTGGCGCGGGCAGGAGATCGGGGACCGGGACGGGAACGGGAACGGGCGGCAGCACCGGCAGGTCCACAGCCCCGATGGCCGACTCGACCACGGTCCCGGCCGCAGGAGCACCCGGCACCACGGGCGCCACGTCGAGGCTGCTCAGCCGCACCCCGGGGGTCACGGTGGGCGCGGCGTCGCGCGCCACCACGCTCAGACCCGACGCCAGCAGGGCCAGGGTCAGCACCAGCATCCACACCTGGCGGGTGACCTCAGCGGGACGGGGCGAGCCGGCGGGCGAGGGCGTCACGGCAGCATCATGTCGACAGGACCTTCCGCACACGGGTCAGAGGCCGGTCCCGGAACCCGGTCGCCGGGTCCGGCCTGGCCAGCAGTCAACGAGCGTAGCGGTCAGCGGGTGACGCGACAGCGATGGATTGCGTCGTTTGCGTCGACTGCGGCCCAACCCTCACGGGAAGATCGTCAGCGCGCCGATGGCCAGACCCAGGCCGGCGGCGGCCCAGGCGGTCTGCCGCAGCTCCGCCAGCATGCCGATGACGAGGCCGAGCAACGCGAAGAGCCCCATCAGGTGCACGCTCCGGACGAGGGCCTGGGCCTCGAAATCCAGTCCCCCGAAGGCGGCCAGGCCGACCAGCACGGCGGGGGTCACGAGCGTCGGCCTGGCGACCGTGCCCGCGCCACGGGCACGGCCGAGCATCACCACGACGGCGGACGCGATCCCGACCGGCCAGAGCAGCAGCGCGGCGGCGATCACCATGCCGCCACCGAGCTGGCCCCGCGCCGCCATCGACACCAGCAGGAGCACCGCCGCGATCCCCGCGGCGATGCCGAGGATGCCGGCGATCTGGCGAGCGCCGGTGTACAGGGCCTGGGGCGTGCCGCGGAACGCGTCACGGGCCTTCACGCTGCCGTACGCCGCCAGGAGCGCGTACCCCAGCCACTGGGCCGTGCGCACCAGCACGGCCTCGATGCCGGCAAGGTGGTCCGCGCCGGCGAGCGGGATCGCCGCCAGCGGCGGCACCTGCGCCAGGAGGGCCAGCGCCACCCCGGCCAGGGCGATCGGCAGCGCGAGCGCGACGCCGAGGCCGAACGCCCTGCCGGAGAAGCCCGCCAGGCCGTACATGCTCCAGGGCTCCTTGCGATAGCGGATCAGCAGGAAGGGCACCAGGATCGTGGTCACCAGCGGCAGGAGGATGCCCAGCGGCACCCGGATCCCCGGCACCCGTTCCACTTGGGTGATGCGCAGGACGGCCTGGACGATGATCCCACCGAACACGAACACCGCCCCGGACAGGAAGAGGTCGGAGCGGGCGTCTTCGGTGCTCGTGTACATGAGCCGCATCCTACGATTCCCGGCGGCCGGTATCCTCGCCGCCATGACGGCCAGGCTGCGGGTCTCCATTCTCGTGATCGGCGACGAGATCCTCGGTGGGTTCGTCGCGGACACGAACTCCGGCTGGCTGGCGCAGCGCCTGCAGACCGTCGGCGTGCCCCTCGACCGCGTGGTGACGATCCCCGACGACGTGTCCGCGATCGACGAGGCACTGCAGACCGAGCTCGCCCGCACCCGCCCGCGGGTGCTGCTCACCTCCGGGGGCATCGGCTCGACGCCCGACGACGTCACGGTCGAGGCCGTGGCCACCAGCCTGGGTCGCGGGCTGGAGGTCCACCCGGACCTCGACGCGCGGATCACCGCAAGCCTAGCGCGCACCGAGGCCGCGGGAGTCCCCGTGTCGGACGAGCACGCGCAGTCGCTGCGCACGATGGCGCGGGTCCCCGGCGGTGCCTACCTGCTGCGCACGGCCGCTGACCAGGCGACCGCCCTCAGCCCAGGTGTGGCCGTCGACGTGGACGGGGGCAGCGGCGCCGACGGCGGGGCCACGATCGTGATCCTGCCCGGCATCCCCTCGCTGCTGCAGCGCATCACCATCGACAGCGTCGAGCCGGCGCTGCTGGCCGGTCGCGGCCGGCCCGACCACGTGGTGGAGCGCACCCACGGCTACCCCGAGTCCACCCTCACGCCGATGCTGCAGCGCCTGACGGCCACGTTCCCCGACGTGCACGTCGGCTCCTATCCGGGACGCGAGTGCCTCGTCCGGCTCCAGGGGCCGCGGGCCCGCGTCGAGGCCGCCGATGCCGTCCTGGCAGCCTACCTGGAACAGCTCGCCGCCGACCCCGCCAGCGACGGGCTCCGCGACCTGTGGCAGAGCCGCTGGCGCGACTGAGGTCGGCAGCGCGCATCGGGCCCACGGGCCGCGCGCTAGTCTGGCCGCCATGCCAGCACCTCCATGGCGGTCGCAGCGCGCCCCCCCC
>JBBDQS010000138.1:71148-81967 GCA_040905805.1 Egibacteraceae bacterium
GCCCCACCCGGCACAGCAGAGAATCGCCTCCGCAAGCTCCGGCGATTCACGTCTCAGGCCTGCACGCGATGTTCGTCCACGCCCACCCCGACGACGAGTCCTCCAAGGGCGCCGCCACCATGGCGCGCTACGCCAAGGAGGGCTACCGGGTGTCGGTGGTCACCTGCACGGACGGGATGGCGGGCGAGATCCTCAACCCCGCCATGGATCGTCCCGGCGTGGCCGAGCGCATGGCCGAGATCCGCGAGGAGGAGCTGGCCCGGGCGCTCGCCGTGCTCGGCGTCACCGAGCAGCACTGGCTCGGCTACCCCGACTCCGGGTACGTGGCCGACTTCGACGGCGACGGCAGCGTGCTCGCCCCCGACTGCTTCTACAACGCGCCGGTGGACCAGGCGACCGGCCGGCTGGTGCGGCTGATCCGCGCCGAGCGCCCCGACGTCGTGGTGACCTATCCCGAGGGCGGCGGGTACCCCCACCCCGACCACATCCGCTGCCACGACATCAGCGCCGCCGCGTTCGATGCCGCCGGTGACCCGGACCGCTACCCCGAGGCCGGCGCCCCCTGGCAGCCGCGCAAGCTGTACTACGTCGGTGCGTTCAACCGCCGCAAGGTCGAGGCCCTGCACGCCGCCTGTGCCGACCACGGCATCGAGTCGCCGTTCGCCGGGTGGCTCGAGCGCTTCGACCCCGACGAGGACGATCCCACCACGACCTCGGTGGACGTCGGCGACTACCTCCCGCAGCGCACCCAGGCCCTGCTCGCCCACGCGACCCAGATCGATCCCGAGAGCATGTGGTTCCGGGTCCCCGACGAGGTCGTCCGCGACGTGTACCCCTTCGAGGACTTCGAGCTCGCCCGCAGTCTCGTGGACACCGAGCTGCCGGAGTCCTCGCTGTTCACCGGGCTCGAACCCTGAGCGACCGGGCGTGGGACGCCGTCGTGGTCGGCGCGGGCCCGAACGGCCTGACGGCGGCGGTGACCCTCGCGCGTGCCGGTCGCTCCGTGCTCGTGCTCGAGGCCGCCGACACCATCGGCGGCGGCGCCCGGTCGGGGGCGCTGACGCTGCCGGGGTTCACCCACGACCTGTGCTCGTCGGTCCACCCGCTCGGGGCCACGTCACCGGTGTTCACCCGTCTTCCGCTGGCCGAGCACGGGTTGCGGTGGCGCCACGCCGACGTGCCGCTGGCCCACCCCTTGGACGGCGGCCGCGCCGCCGTGCTGCACCGGTCGCTGCCGGCCACGGCCGACGGCCTCAGCGCAGACGGGCCCGCGTGGGCGCGCCTCATGGGCCCGCTCGTGCGCGCATGGGACGACGTCACCGCCCACCTCGAGCACCCCGTGCGCCTGCCCCGCCACCCCGTGGCCCTGGGGCTCTCCGGGCTGCGCGCCCTGCGCTCGGCGGGGGGGCTCGCCCGCGCTGCCTTCGACGACGAGCCGGCGCGGGCGCTGTTCGCCGGGCTGGCCGGCCACGCCGTGCTGCCGTTCGATGTGGCCGGCACCGCCGGCTTCGGGCTGGTGCTCGCCGGGGGCGCCCACACCGTGGGCTGGCCGTTGGCCGAGGGTGGCTCGCAGGCGATCGTCGACGCGCTCGCCGCGCACCTGCGCGCGCTCGGCGGGTCGGTGCAGACCGGTCACGCCGTGCGCCGCCTCGCCGACGTGCCTCCCTGCCGCGCGACGCTGTTCGACGTCAGCCCCCGCCAGCTGCTGGCGATCGCCGGCGACCGGCTGAGCGGGCCCTACCGGCGGGCCCTGGGCCGCTTCCACCACGGTCCCGGCGTCTGCAAGGTCGACTGGGCACTGGACGGCCCGGTGCCGTGGACCGCCGCGGCCTGCCGGGGTGCGGGCACCGTGCACGTGGGTGGCCACCTGGAGGAGATCGCCGCGGCGGAGGAGGCGGTCGGCCGCGGCGAGCACCCGGAGCGCCCCTTCGTCCTGGTGGTGCAGGCCAGCGTCGCCGACCCCACCCGTGCCCCGGCCGGCCAGCACACGCTGTGGGCGTACTGCCACGTGCCGAACGGCTCCACCGTGGACGTGACCGAGCGCATCGAGCGCCAGATCGAGCGCTTCGCCCCCGGCTTCCGCGACCGGGTGCTCGCCCGCGTCACCCGCACCGCCGCCGACATGGAGGGCGACAACGCCAACTACATCGGGGGCGACATCGCCGGCGGCGCGCACACCCTGCGCCAGATCGCCGCACGGCCGGCGCCCCGCCTGCGCCCGCACCGCACGTCCAACCCTGCGCTGTTGCTCTGCTCGGCGTCCACCCCCCCGGGCGCCGGGGTGCACGGGCTGTGCGGCTACCACGCCGCCCGCTCGGCGCTGACCGGCGTGCTGCGCTGACGCGCGATCTCAGCAGTTGCGGGCGATGTAGAACAGGCAGTCCCGGCGGATCTGGACCACGGTGGTGGTCATCATCACCGGCGTCAGGTCCTCGCCGACCGCCACCACCCCGGCGTCGTCGAGGGTGAAGAAGCGCTCGGTGACCTCGGTGCCCCCCATGTCGGTCGCGCGCAGGGGCATCGCCGTCCCCGGATGGACGTGCCCGAGCTCCGTGCCGGCCAGCAGCATCCCGAAGTTGTGGGTGTCCAGACCCGGCCGCAGCACGAAGTCGATCTCGTCGCTCAGGGCGAGCCCGACCGAGAACGGCACCTCGGGACGCACCTCGACGCGGACCCGCATCTCGAGCATCCGCTCGGGGGCACGGGGCGTGCCGGTGAACACCGCGCCGACGAAGCGGTCCAGGACCTGTCGCGCGAACACGGTGTTGCCGGGCACGTTGGGCAGACCGCACTCCACGGCCACCGTGGGGCAGTGGCGGGACAGCGCCTCCATCAGGGTGTGCGCCTCCAGGTTCCACAGCAGCACCGTGTCCGCGCAGGCCGCGGCCAGCGTCAGGCTGGCCGGCGTGCGCACCGGCACGATCGCGTAGTGGGGGTTGTACCCGGTGTTGTTGTGCAGGTCGACGCAGGCCTCGAGGTCGACCTCGCTCAGCTCGGCCAGCACGGCGTCCGCGCACCGGCGCATGCGCGTCGTCGGCGGATGACGACCCCAGACCCGGTTGAAGTCCTCTTGGTCGTCGAGGTAGCGGTTGGCGAACCAGCCCGCCTGGCTGGCGGCACGCACGTTGCCGATGAACACCCACAGGTCGAACGGGTGGCGCACGCCGGTGCGCAGGGTCTGCAGCACGGCTCGGTATCCGGAGTCCTCGTTGCCGTGCAGCAGGCACGCCACGAAGCGCGCCCGCGGGGTGCGGTCGGTGCCGGGGATGCGCAGCAACGCCGGCTTGCCCTCCAGCGCGACGAGGACGTCCTCGTCGCTGCCCTCCAGGAGGACCTTGCCGTCGTCATAGCCGTCGAACCGGTGGTAGAGATCGACCATGTGGTCTGCAGCGTAGCGGAGGCCCGCCGGGGTGCGCCGCGCAGCGCCCGGTGGTCACGACCCGCTGGTTGGCCACGTGTGCACCGGCGCGCCGATCTCGGACAGCGACTGGTAGCGGCGGACGAGCTGGGCGGCGGCCTCGGCGCGCTCGAGATCCTCGTCGAGCAGCCGGCGGTAGGTGGCGATCTGCCACGCCGCCCCGTTCTGCCCGGCGACGACCCGCTCCTCGATGATCCCGAGGTAGCGGTCGATCTCGGACTCGTCCACGTCCCAGGCGCGCAGACCCGCCGCGGCCACGGGCAGCAGGTGACGCACGATCAGCTCGCTCACCGGCACGGCGGCGCCCACCCGCGGCCAGTAGAGCTTCGCCCCCAGCCCGTAACGGGCCGCGGAGAAGAAGTTGTCGGTGGCCGCCTCGAAGCTCATCTGCTCCCAGACCGGCGGGTCCTCGGCCGCCAGGCCGGCCAGCAGCCCGTAGTACAGGGCGATGTTGGCCGCCACGTCGATGACCGTCGGCCCGGCGGGCAGGACCCGGTTCTCGATGCGGACGTGGGGACGCCCCCGGGCGACCTCGTAGACGGGCCGGTTCCAGCGGTAGATGGTGCCGTTGTGCAGGGTGAGCTCGGGCAGGTGCGGGATGTCACCGGCACGCAGCATCGCCTCGGGATCCTCGTCGTCGCACAGCGGCAGCAGTGCGGGGAAGTAGCGCACGTTCTCGTCGAACAGCTCGAGGATGCCGTCGCGCAGCCACTTCTCGCCGAACCACACGCGGGGGCGCACACCCTGGGAGGCCAGCTCCTCGGTGCGGGTGTCGATGGACTGCTGGAACAGGGCGATGCGGGTCTCGTGGTGCAGCTGCTTGCCGAGGAAGAACGGCGAGTTGGCCGCGGCGGCCACCAGGGGCGCCGACAGCGCCTGCGCCGCGTTCCAGGTGGTCGCGAACTCCGAGGGATCGACCTGCAGGTGCAGCTGCACCGAGGTGCAGGCCGCCTCGAACAGGATCGAGTTGGCCGTCGTCTCCAGCGTCTCGTCGCCCTCGATGCGGATCAGGATGTCCTCGCCGCGCGTGCCGAGGATCGCGTCGTTGAGGGCCCGGTAGCGGGGATTGGCCGAGAGGTTCTGCTCGGTGACGTCGAAGTCCGACAGCGTCGGCAGGATGCCGATGATCATGACCTGCGCGTCGAGCTGGCGCGCCTTGGCGTGGGCCCGTTCCAGGGAGGCCCGCAGCTCGTCCTCGATCTGGCTCAGCACGTCGGCCACCAACCGGCGCGGACGCAGCGAGAACTCGATGTTGAACTGGGCGAGCTCGGTCTGGAAGTCGTCGGAGGCGAGGCGCTCCAGCAGCGCCGCGTTGATTGCGGTGGCGTGGCCGTCGGGGTCGGTGAGATAGACCTCCATCTCGACGCCGACCAGGCGCCGGCCGGTCTCGAAGCGCGCCGCCTCCATGAGCTCGCGGAACGCCGCCAGGTTGGCCTTCACCTTGTCGCGGTACCGGGTGCGGTCCTCGCGGCTGAACTCGGTCGTGTCGATGTCGCGGCCCACTGGGTCCTCCTGCCCTCCCGCCGGCGCGAGCGAAGTCTAGGCGCTGGCCGCGGCGTCACCGGGTAGCGCGGGCGACGACTGCAAACGGGGGGTGGTTGGGTAGGCTCGCAGCATGCCCCAGGAACTCACCATCGACGCCGACGGCGCCTTCGTGCGCTCCCCCGGGCGCTTCGACGAGCGCATCACCGCCGACCCGGACGCGCGGTGGCCCGTGGAACCCGACCGCTACCGGCTGGCGGTCAGCCTCGCCTGCCCGTGGGCGAACCGCGCCATCATCGTGCGCCGCCTGCTCGGCCTGGAGCGTGTCATCTCCATGGCCGTCGCCGATCCCATCCAGGACGAGCGCAGCTGGCGCTTCACGCTCGACCCCGACGGCCGCGACCCGGTGCTCGGCATCCGGTACCTGTCCGAGGCGTACGCCGCCGCGGACCCCGCCTACGACGGGGGCGTCAGCGTCCCCGCGATCGTCGACGTGGCGTCCGGCCAGGTGGTGACCAACGACTACCACCAGATCACCCTCGACCTGATGACGCAGTGGACCGCCCACCACCGCGACGGGGCGCCCGACCTGTACCCCGACGCCCTGCGCGACGAGATCGACGAGGTGATGGACCTCGTCTACCGCGACGTGAACGACGCGGTGTACCGGGCGGGGTTCGCGCAGCGCCAGGCCAGCTACGAACGTGCCTACGAGGCCCTGTTCGCCCGCCTGGACTGGCTGACCGAGCGGCTGGCCGACCGCCGGTACCTCGTCGGGGACCACATCACCGAGGCGGACGTGCGCCTGTTCACCACCCTCGCCCGGTTCGATGCGGTGTACCACAACCACTTCAAGTGCAACCGCGAGAAGCTGGCCGAGAACCCGGTGCTGTGGGGGTACGCCCGCGACCTCTTCCAGACCCCCGGCTTCGGCGACACGATCGACTTCGACCACATCAAGCGGCACTACTACCTCGTGCACACCCAGCTCAACCCGTCTGGCGTGGTCCCCGCGGGGCCCGACCCGACCCGGTGGCGCGAGCCGCACGACCGTGAGCGGCTCGGGGGCACGCCGTTCGGCGCCGGCACCCCGCCACCCGGCGCGTAGGCCCGGCATGCGGCACCCGGCACGCACGACTCCCGCACTGCCCGCCGGCACGGTCGTGACCGCGTCGTCCACCGCGCCGCCCGACGCGGTGTGGGCGCTGCTGGCCGATCCGGTCCGCTGGCCCGAGTGGGCGCCCCACATCCGCCGGGTGACGATCGCCCGCGGCCACGAGGCCCGGCCGCCACTGCTGGCCGCCGGGCAGCTGCTCGTCGTGCACGGGGCCGGGCCGGTGGGGGTGCGTGTCCGGATCACCCACGTGGATCGGGGCCGGCGGTGGGACTGGACCGTGCGCCTGCCGGGCCCGTGGACGCTGCAGACCGCACACGTCGTGGAACGCGATCGGGACGGCTCCCGGATGCTGTTTGCCCAACGCGTCGACGGCCCGGCCGCGGCAATCGCGAACTGGCCGGCGCGCACCGCCTACGCGCCCCTCGCCCGGACCGCCCTGCGCCGACTGGCGCGCCTCGCGGAATCGGGCTAGCGGCGGCCCGTGGGGCCGGGCCTGGGCCGTCCGCGACGGACGTTCTATGCTCCGAAATCTTGGCGTACGGGGCCGCTCGGGCGGGACCCCCCGAACAGATGGAGCACGTGAGCATGCCCCCGAGGACGGGCACCCAGTCGCCTGCACGCCACGTTGCCGACGGCCACGATCTGATCCGCGTGCAGGGCGCGCGCGAGCACAACCTCAAGGACGTCAGCGTCGAGCTCCCGAAGCGCCGGCTGACGGTGGTCACCGGCGTCTCCGGATCGGGCAAGAGCTCCCTGGTGTTCGGCACGATCGCGGCGGAGTCGCAGCGGATGATCAACGAGACCTACAGCGCCTTCGTGCAGGGCTTCATGCCGACGCTGGCGCGCCCGGAGGTCGACGTGCTGGAGGGGCTGACGACGGCGATCGTCGTCGACCAGGAGCGGCTCGGCGCCAACCCCCGCTCCACCGTCGGCACCGTGACCGACGCCAACGCGATGCTGCGCATCCTGTTCAGCCGGCTCGGGCAGCCCAACATCGGCTCGCCCAACGCGTACTCGTTCAACGTGCCCTCGGTGAAGGCCAGCGGTGCGATCACCGTCGAGCGCGGCGCGGGCAAGACGACGACGGAGAAGGCGACGTTCACCCGACTCGGCGGCATGTGCCCGCGGTGCGACGGCATGGGCTCGGTCTCCGACTTCGATCTGTCCGCGCTGTACGACGACAGCCTGTCGCTCGACGACGGCGCGCTCACCATCCCCGGCTACAGCATGGACGGCTGGTACGGCCGCATCTTCCGGGGCTGCGGGTTCTTCGACGCGGACAAGCCGATCCGGCGATTCACCAAGAAGGAGCTGCACGCCCTGCTCCACAATGCGCCGACCAAGATCAAGGTCGAGGGCATCAACGTGACCTACGAGGGCCTGATCCCCAAGATCCAGAAGTCGATGCTCTCGAAGGACCGGGAGGCGATGCAGCCGCACATCCGGGCGTTCGTGGACCGGGCGATCACCTTCACCACCTGCCCCGAGTGCGACGGCACGCGGCTCAGTGACGCGGCCCGGTCGTCGAGGATCGGCGAGAGGAACATCGCCGACGTCTGCGCGCTGCAGATCAGCGATCTGCGCGACTGGGTCCGCCACCTCGGCTCGTCGCTGACAGACGTCACCGACGTCTTCGACGAGCCGACGATCGGCCTGCATCCCCATGACAT
Organism: Egibacteraceae bacterium; assembly: GCA_040905805.1. Taxonomy (NCBI): domain Bacteria; kingdom Bacillati; phylum Actinomycetota; class Nitriliruptoria; order Egibacterales; family Egibacteraceae; species Egibacteraceae bacterium. Next base: position 78,836 of record JBBDQS010000138.1, read on the forward strand.
CCAGCGCATGAACCAGCTGCTGCTGCGGCTGCGGGACAAGGGCAACACGGTGCTGGTCGTGGAGCACAAGCCGGAGACGATCACCATCGGCGACCACGTCGTGGATCTCGGCCCCGGGGCCGGCACCGCCGGTGGCGAGGTCGTGTTCGAGGGCACCGTGGAGGGGCTGCGGGCCAGCGGCACCCTGACGGGGCGCCACCTCGACGACCGGGCCGCGCTCAAGGAGTCGTCGCGGACGCCCACCGGCACGCTGGAGGTCCGCGGCGCGAGCATGCACAACCTGGCTGACGTCGACGTCGACGTCCCCCTCGGCGTGCTCTGCGTGGTGACCGGCGTCGCCGGGTCCGGTAAGAGCTCGCTGATCCAGGGCTCGGTGTCCGGGCGCGACGGGGTGGTGTCGGTCGACCAGGGCGCGATCAAGGGTTCGCGGCGGAGCAACCCGGCGACCTACACCGGGCTGCTCGACCCGATCCGCAAGGCGTTCGCGAAGGCCAACGGCGTGAAACCGGCGCTGTTCAGTGCCAACTCGCAAGGAGCGTGCCCGACCTGCAACGGCGCCGGCGTCATCTACACCGACCTCGCGATGATGGCCGGCGTCGCCACCACCTGCGAGGACTGCGAGGGCAAGCGGTTCCAGGCAGCGGTGCTGGAGTACACCCTCGGCGGCCGCGACATCAGCGAGGTGCTCGCGATGGCGGTGACCGAGGCCGAGGGGTTCTTCGGCGCCGGCGAGGCGCGCACGCCTGCCGCGCACAAGATCCTCGACCGGCTCGTCGAGGTCGGGCTCGGCTACCTCACCTTCGGCCAGCCGCTCCCGTCGCTGTCCGGTGGCGAGCGGCAGCGCCTCAAGCTGGCAACCCGCATGGCCCCTCCTCGAGCTGTCGGACCAGCCGCTTGGGAGCGCGGCTGCGATAGCTGTCCTCGAGGAGGTCGACCAGCAGATCCAGCTCGATGTCGGCCAGGCGCACCAGGACGGCGCCGTAACCGTCGTAGTGGGCGGTCGTGAACAGCGCGCCTGCCGACGTGGCGATCAGCGCGTCCTTCTCCTCGATGTCGCAGAACACCACCAGGACCGCGCTGTCGTGCACGCCGTCCCGTCGATGCTCGTTGTCGCTCCACAGCCGGCAAAACGGCTTGCCGCGCACCTTCAGCGCGGGCATCCCGCGGTAGGAGGGCGCCTCCTGGACCTCGGGGAGCCGTTGGCCGAGCCGCCGGACGTCGTCGAAGGTGGCCACCCGTTCCTCCTTGTGGGCTACTCGACATGACTGTGCCGTCGGGACCACCAGACCGGAGCAGTCGGGCCCCGTGATGGGCCTCGTGGGGCGGCCAAACTACTCCTTGACCGGGGCGTGGCGGGCGAGTCTTCTCGCCACGAGGGAGGAGGTGAGCATCTGCACGACGGCGTAGACGACAGCGGGCATCGCCACCTGGGGTGGCAGTCCGGAAGCGAACACGACGAATGCGGCGATGCTGAACTCCTTCTTGCTCACGGTGAAGAGCATGGCTGTGCGATCGGCACGCTCGGGCAGCACGGGTCGGGTGGCCGCAGCAACCAGGTACCCGATGACGTTCAGGGCCAAGGCGACGCCGGCCACGCCGGCAACAGTCGCGGGAGCGTCGATGATCGTGTCGGCGTTCGGGCCGACCACTGCGAGGACCAATGCCAGATAGGCCAGCGAGGCCGTCGCCGACAGCGCTGGCTCGACCGCTTCGACGCGGGCGGGGATCAGCGAGCGGATGGTCACCCCGACGGCGGTGGGCACGAGCACCGTCCCCGCGAGCTCGATCGCCAGGCCGACGACGGGCACGTCGAGGTCCACGCCGGTGTACAGCAGGAGCAGGGCTGGCACCAGCACCGGGGCCAGAGCGGTGTTGACCGCGTTGCACACCGTCGCCAGAGCAACGTTGCCGCGTGCCATCAGCACGAACAGCGGCGAGGACACATCGGTGGGCAGCACACCCACGAGGGTGATGCCCAACCCCAGCGCTCCTGACCCGAACGCCACTCGCCCGAGCACAAAGCCGGCCACGCTCATCGGGCCGTACACCAACAGGGTGGCCAGGGCCTGCACGCCGGGGCGGGCGAGCACGACGCGCAGGGCCGCGACGTCGAAGGTCAGGCTGACGCACAGCATGAGCAGCGCCAGCAGGGGGGTGACCGACCCGCTGAGCCGGATGCCCACGGCAGGCGCGGCCAGCGCCGCGGCCGCCGTCACGACGACCAGTGGAGCCAGGTTGTTCTCGATGATGCGGAGACGTTGGATGGCATGTCCTTCGACGTTGTGGGCCGCTCTCGAACGGCAGCGGGTAGGAGACCGATCCGCTGGCAATCGCGCAAGGTGCCAGCTGGCGGCTACGCCGACCAGCGCTTGTGGGCTTGGTCGCGTGCGACCCGTGTGGCGATCTGAGCCCGCGAGCGGAAGCCGGTCAGCGCGAACGCCGACGCACGGTGCCCGTTGGACCGGGGCAACCGCCGGTCGGCCCGGTCGAACCAGCCTTCGGCGACGGCGAGGTCGCCGGCGTCCGTGTAGCCCTCGTGTCGCCGGGGGGATCTCGCAGATCTTCGGGTCCACCCCTGGTTACCGGCCGGTAGATTGGGTCTCAGCGACATATCTGTCCCTCCCACCCCATCTACCGCCGGGTAACCTGCGTGCAGGCGCCGGGCTGGCGGATGCGGGAACCGAAGGCGTTCCGCCGGTATCGGTTGCCACCATCGAGGGCCGAGGCGGCCTCCCCTCAACGTCGGTTCAGACGACGATGGCAGCCCGGTGGCATGCGAGTCACCGTCGACCGCCGCCGGCCACACCAGGCGCAGGGAGGTCGCGGTGGGCAGCCGTGCGGCGAGGTGTGCCGCGAGACAGTCGGTGGGCACGACGTCAAAGCCCGGTCGCGCCGTGCAGCAGGAACCGGGTCATCGATGCGAAACCTAGCCTGCAGTACGGTCCACAGACGCGTCCCACGGTCCGGCGCACGCCGGCGCCGAGGACGGGATGCTGAATTGGTGGTGTCGGCGTCGGTACGCTCCTCAGCACGGCGAGTTTGAGGTGAGGTGACGACCGGCGTGGCAGGCACTGACTTCGCGGGGCCCTGAGGACCTTCGGTCTGTGCTGCAGAGCGCAGGGGTCCCCACAG
>JBBDQS010000139.1 GCA_040905805.1 Egibacteraceae bacterium
ACCCCCTGGTCATCGACCCCATCCTGGACTACTCCACCTACCTCGGGGGCACCGGACGCGACGGCCCCACCGGCATCGTGGTGGATGACACCGGCGCCGCCTACATCAGCGGCTACACCACCTCGCCCAACTTCCCGACCACCCCCGGCGCGTTCCAGACCGAGGGCGCGCCCGGTGAGCAGGACGGCTACGTCACCAAGCTCACCCCCGACGGCAGCGACATCGAGTACTCCACCTACCTCAGCGGCAGCGGCGAGGACTACCCGTCCGCCATCGCGGTGGACGACACCGGCGCCGCCTACATCACTGGGTCGACCCAGTCCGACGACTTCCCCACCACCGCGGGGGCCTTCCAGGAGGCGCCGGCCGGGGGGAACCTGAACGCCTTCCTGACCAAGCTCAACGCCGACGGCACGGCCCTGGAGTACTCCACCTACCTCGGTGGGACCAGCAGCGACTTCGTGTTCGCGATCGCCGTGGACGACGCCGGCAGCGCGCATGTGGCGGGCACGACCTCCTCCGACGACTACCCGACCACCACCGGGGCGTTCCAGGAGATGTTCCCGGGCGGCGGCGAGAGCGCGTTCCTCACGAAGGTCAGCGCTGACGGCACCGACACGGACTGGTCGACGTTCGTCGGCGGCACGGATGCCGACACCGCGTCGGGTGTGCACGTCGGCGACGACGGCACGGTCTCCCTCGCCGGCGACACCCGCTCGGCCGACCTGCCCACAACCGCCGGCGCCTACCAGGAGGACAACCCCAGCGGCGTCTGCGCCTCGGGGAGCGACCCCGACCGGCTGTGCCTTTCGACGTACGCGATGCAGTTCGACGCGGCCGGCGACCAGGTACTCGGGACCTACGTCGGCGGGGAGGGCGACGACCAGTCCGGCGCGCCGTCTCGCAACGGCGAGGCGGCCCAGACCATCGGCCTGGCCGCGGACGGCAGCATGGTCGTCATTGGCGGCACCAACTCGCCGGACTTCCCGCTCAGCGACGACGCCTTCCAGCAGGTCCTGCAGGACGGCACCCCCCAGGACGGGCGCATGGATATCGGGTTCGTCACGCGCCTGGAGTCCGACGGTAGCGACATCATCTACTCGACGTTCCTCGGCGGGCGTCGCAACGTGGACAGCGTGGCGGTCGAGCCCGACGGCAGCGCCACCGTCATCATCACCGCCGAGTCCGACCTCATCGCGCTCCGCGACCCGGTGGCGCCCTACTCGGGCAACCACGACGTGTATGTGGGCAGGCTGAACCCCGAGGGCACCGACCTGGTCTACGGGACCTTCATCGCCGGCCGCCTCGTCGACCTGGTGCGCGGGTTGGCGCTCGGCCCTGACGGCAGCGCCTACGTCATCGCCGACACCCAGTCCGATGACTTCCCGGTCACGCCGGGCGCGTTCGAGACCGCCCCTCCGGGTGGGTTGAGCGGCTTTGTCGCCCGCCTGGCTCCGACCGAGGAGGGCGTCCCGCACGTGTCGGAACTGTCGCCGCGCAGCGGCCCGGAGAACGGGGGCACCACGGTCACCCTGACCGGGCGTGACCTGAGCGGCGCCACCGCCGTGGACTTCGGCGGCACCCCCGCCGAGGACTTCACCGTGGACTCCGACACCCAGATCACCGCGACCAGCCCCCCGGGATCTGACCCCGTCCACGTCACCGTCACCACCCCGGAAGGCACCTCGCCGGCCAACCCGGCCGCCGAGTACCTCTACGCACAGGGTGTGTGGGAGCTGGCTGGGCAGATGGCCAGCATCCGCTTCGAGGGCAGCCTGACCCTGCTCGACGACGGGCGTGTCCTGGCCGCGGGCGGCCGCAACGAGATCCGCGACGAGATCACGGTGGACACCGCCGAGGTCTTCGACCCACTCACCGGCCAATGGGAGGACACCGGGTCGCTGAGCGGCCCCCGGTCCCACCACAGCGCCACGCTGCTGCCCGACGGCCGGGTCCTGGTCGCCGGCGGTTTCGCCGGCTCCAACGACCAGCTGGCCACCGCGGAGGTCTATGACCCCGACACCGGCCAGTGGACGCTGGTCGACGAGATGACCGAGGGTCGCGCCCGCCACCTCGCGGTCACCCTCGACGACGACCGCGTGCTGGTGACCGGCGGCGGCGGACTGGACTCCACCGAGATCTTCGACCCCGCCACCGACACCTGGGAGACCACCGGTGCCATGGTCGACGCGCGCAGCAACTTCGCCGGTGACGTGCTCGCCGACGGACGGGTCATGGTCGCCGGCGGCGGGGGCCACGTCACCAGAGCGGCGGAGATCTACGACCCCGCCACCGGGGAATGGACGGCCGTCGCGTCGATGCTCGCCGACCGGGACAACCCCCAGGGTGCGGCACTCGACGACGGGCGCTTCCTCATGATCAGCGGCATCGGCGCCGGCAAGAGCGCGGAGGTCTACGACCCCGACACCGACGAGTGGACGGCCAGCCTGATGATCAACGACCGCTGGACCGCGCTGCTGGGCACGCTGCCCGACAGCACGGTGCTGGTCGCCGGCGGGGCCGACGGCGGCTCCTACGCCGAGGTCTATGATCCCGACACCAACGACTGGACCACCGCCGGGCGCATGCACTGGGCCCGCTCGTCGTGGCGCAGCGGTCACCGGGGAGAAATGGTGGTGCTGTCCAGCGACCCCGACACGTTCGCCGACGACCCGGCGGTCTGCGGCGAGCACTGCGGCAAGGTGCTCGCGGCCACACACAGCTTCCGGCGCGTCGCCGAGCTGTACACCCCCGAGCCCTCGGTGACCGGCGTCGCGCCGGACACCGCGGACGCCGACGACGAGATCACCATCACCGGGTTCGGGTTCAACGACGCGTCGGCGGTGCACGTCGGCGGGGAGCCCGCCACCGACGTCACGGTGGTGTCCTCCACCGAGGTCGCCGCGACCGTGCCCGCCCAGTCCGCCGGCACCGTGGACGTGACCGTCACCACCCC
>JBBDQS010000140.1 GCA_040905805.1 Egibacteraceae bacterium
CACCAGGTGTGCCGCGCCCTGGCGCACGCCACCGGCTGCTGAAGGAGCAGATCCCGGGCACGGTGGGCGGGGCCCGATGGCGCAGGTGAGGCAGATGCCCGCACGTCTCGGGCCCGAGCAGCAGGGGCGGGGCGAAGCGCTCCCTCAGCAGTTGCGCGGCATCCGTCGGCGCCAGTCGAAGGTCGCCTGGCAGGCGGGTGAGCACCGACATAGGTCTCGGCCAGTGCGTGCCCGCTCAGCGCGACGCTTCGATGCCCCCACCAGCCGACGACCGCAGCGTGCGCGGTGTGGGACTGCACGAGGAGCGGCACCGCGACGCTGGTGTCCAGCGCCAGGATGCGCTCACCGGCGTCCGGCATCGAGGAGCCCGAACACGACCTCGTCGTCGATCGTGGTGTCGCCGGTCGCGACGAGCACGCCGTCCTCCTGCTCCAGCCGGGCAGTGCGACCGCTTGGCACCAGCTGCAGCCCGGCGCCATACCGCGAGATCTCCACGGTGGACCCGGCCCGCAGGCCCAGGGCCTCGCGCAGCGCCTTGGGCACCACGATGCGCCCGACGGAGTCCACGACAACCTTCATGGGAGGATGCTACCAGCAGATTCCCAGTGCCAGCTCCCGGGCATCTCACCGCTTTTCGGGCAGGCGTTCCCGCTGTGCTGGAACCCGGTCCCGGATCCTCGGACCGCGTCGCGCTAGCCGCGCAGTCTCGCCTGGAGGCGCTCCAGGTCGTCGAGCGCCCCTTTGACCTCGAGCAGGACGGTCACTTCGGAGAGGATGAGCTCGCGGTCGAGCGCGGTCCCCACCCGAGCGACCACGCGGTCGATGTCGGCCCAGTCGATGTCCCTGCCGGCGAAAGCCTTCAGCACGACCAAATCCTCGGCGCAGCAGATCCGCAGTGGTTGCCCGCCGATGAGCTCGTGACATGAGGCGCGAGCGGTCAGGCGTTCCTCGAAGGGGATCGCCCCGAGGGACACGTCGACCCCGATGCGGTCCGACGTCTCCAGCAGCAGCACCCGGTTGCGGTGCGCGAAGCCGACGGGGTCATCCACTCGGGGCGCGAACCGCTCCAACAGCCGGTCGATGACGGGGGACTCGCCGCCGAAGCCGGTCAGGATGGTGAGATCGACGTCGAGGGTCGCACGAGGCTCTGCCCACCGCTGGACCGCGATGCCGCCGATGAAGCAGAACGACTAGCCTTGCGCCTCACAGACGCCCTGGACCTCGCTCGCCGCGTCAAAGATCGTGCTCATGGCAGGCGCGACAGCAACCGCTGCATCTCCACCAACCCCGAGGAGCGCCGCGGCGGGAGCGGGGGGGAACCCACGAAAATGGCCCCGATGGCGCGGCGCATCTCGCTCAGGGTCATGGCCGCGAGCCGGGAGCGGCGATGCTCCTCCAACTCCGTGCCCGCGCGCTGCCACGTGGCGACCCACCTGGCGACCGCGACACGCTCAGCGTCGGCGGCGCCCTGCGTGGGGTCTGTTTCGTCGCTCACCGCCGTGCCCTCCGTGACGGTCACCAGTCTACGTGGCCGCTCACCCTGCCGCTGCTACAGGGACAAGGCGTAGACCGCGCAACTGTGCCACGGCGCCTTGCCGCCACGCTCACTCGCCGCCCGCCGACCGAGCCGGGGAGGCTGCGGCTCGCCCGCGGCGGTCGCCGGCAACCGGTAGGGCCGGCTAGCGGTCCGTGAAGGGATTGACCCACCGGACGTCGGCGAACTTGCCGAAGTCGCTGTCGTTGCTGTGCACCACCGCATCGTACTGACGCGCGAAGGCTGCGAGCTGTGCGTCGGTGGTCAAGTTCGCGGCTGTGCCGACCTGCTCGAGCAGCGCCAGGGCCACCTCGACGTGCGCCTCCCCGGGCGTCAGCAACTCGACCGCGGGCACCGCCATCCACTCCCGGACGTGCGTGGCAGCGCCGCGGATGGACATGGGCTCGTCGAGCACGCGGGGGTTGGTGACGATGCGCAGGAAGCCGAACACCACCGGTGGCGCGAGACCCACGGGCGTGGGATCGTTCAGTGCCGCTTCCCACCACGACTTGGCGGTCGGGTGCAGCGGGAAGCCGGTCACCGTCGCGTACACCAGCACGTTGATGTCAGGGATGATCACCGCCGGTTGTCGGCAGCGGCCGACTCGTCCTCCAGTTCGTCGGCCAGCCGGTTCAGCCCCCCGAGATCGATACCGGGACGGGGGTGTGCCACGTGCGGGCGGACGCGGAACGGCTCCCGCGCCGCGGGTGGCGGCCCCAGTGCCTGGCGGAGGGCATCGTTGACGATGCGCTTCATAGGCTGCTGCCGCTGATGCATCGCCCCCTTGAGCATGCGGGCGACGTCCGGGTCGAGCGTCAATGTGGTCCTCATGGCCCACATCATGATGCCTCGACTATTGGACGTCAAGGCATCGCTGATCTCGCCTGGTGACGACAACGGAGCGTTGCGCCCTCACAGACGAGGCTTCGAAATGCGCATCCCCCGTCGCAGGCGCGCGGCCTGGAGGTGCCCGTCGGCGCCCGCAGCGGTTACCCGCTGGTAGACCCGTGCTGCGGGACACATCCGTCCGTCGCGGCGGGTCTACCCGCCCGTAACCACCTCATCGGGGGGCCCAGGCGCCGCCACAGCGGTCGAACCGAGGGTGCGCAAGCGGGCGACGACCTCGCGTGTGAAGCGCGCCGGGTCCTCCTCCAGCTCGAACCACCAGAAGCGGTCGATCGTCCAGCCGCAGTCACGCCGCAGCATGCGGTCGCGGGCGGTGTCCCTCCTGGCCTGTGCCACGCGCAGGTGCGGCGGCCCGTCGATCTCCACGCCGTAGCGCACGTCGAAGAAGGGCAGGTCGACCTCGGCGACGGTGCGCTCGCGGTGCACGATCGGTCCGGGGCGGGCCGGCACCGCCACCCCGGCTGGGCGCAGCAGTTGACGCGCCAGCCGCTCGTTGCTGGAGTGGTTGAGCTCCCCGCTGAGCTCGGCGTGGGCGCGACGCAGGGCCAACCGGCCAGGAAAGCGGGGCCGGCGGCTGATCTCCTCGCCGACCTGCGTCAGGGTGGTGTGCCGCAGCCGCTCGGCGTCGGCGATCACCCGGCACAGCGGCGACACTCCCGCGTGGCTGGCGTGGTCGGCGATCGCGCGCGCCACCCACGAGATCCGCAGGGACTGTGCGGACAGGCTGCGGATCGAGTCGTGGTCGGCGGTGTAGTGGATGCACACGCCGGGGCGCGGGGCCAGCCAGCGGGCCTCGGGCAGCAGCAGCTCGACGTCGTCGGGCTGGCTGCGCAGGATGTCCAGGGCCCACAGTGCACTCGCCCCGGTGAGCAATGCCTGCGGGCCGAGGACCGCCAGCACGATGCGGCACCGGACCAGGTAGGGCGGCTCGCCGTCGTCCGCGACGCCGGGGACCCAAAAGCCCGGCATCCACGGCTTCCAGCCGATGCGCCGCAGGTGGCGCGCCAATGTCCGTGGATGCAGGCCGTCGGGCAACCCCGCCGCGCGTGCATCGACGTAGCCGCAGGCGGCGGCATCGCGGTGGATCTGCGCCAGTGGATGCATGCCGGCAGCGTCGCTCCCGTGCCACGTCCGCGCAGCCCCGCATGGCGCGGCTGGGGAAAAGATGCGACCAGTGTGTAATCGGCTCGCCACTGAGCGCATCCTCCGGTCCGCAGATGGCCGCGCAAACGCCCCCGACCACTGTGGACAGGGATCTCCGGCCGGGGCAACCGGGACCGTCGAGGGAGCGCCCCGGCGGGCCGGTTACCCGCCGGTAGACCCGAGCTCCGAGACATATCTGCCCCGCCGGCCGGGTCTACCCGTCGGTAGGTGCCGCCGGGCTGCCGGCTCCGCCGGAGACATAGGTACCACCGGTGGCGCGGCGGCAAGCGGTGGTACGAACGGAGCTCGCAGCACCCTACCCAACGGATTTCGGGTCCCGCCGGGGCGCTCCGCGCAGAGCACGCCGGCAGGCCCGGCGCGCGAGGACGCAGCGCACGCTGGGCAGGCCCGAGGATCGACTACGCTCGCCCAGCCATGAGCGGGGACGTGTTCGCCGAGCCGGTCGTGGCCGAGGCCGGGCCATCACCGCTGCAGGCCGCGGCGCGCGGCCCCGTCTTGCGCGACGCCGCCCCGTTCATCGACGACCTGCCCGCCGGTGCGCGCGCGCAGGTGTGCGCCGCGCTGGGGTGGCCCGGTGACCTCGGCGTCCTGCCTGCGCGCGTGCTGGCGGACCCCACCGGGCGCGCCGAGCTGGCGGAAGCCTTGGCGCCCCACGTCGTCGAGCAGTTCCCGTCGACGCCTTTGGGCACGCTCCTGGGTCGGCGCCGTGCTGGGCCGCTGTCGCCGACCGCAGCGTCACGGAGGTGCGCGAGCTGCGAAATGTCGGCCCCCAGTCGGTGCGCCAAGTGGTGGGTGCGTGCCTGGACCTGGCGTTGTTCGCGTTGCTGCCGCCCGAGCACCGCTGCACCAGCCTCCGCGCGCTGCTGGGTGAGCTGGCTGACCTGCTCGACGACCGCAGCTGGCTGGTGCTGTGCCTGCGTCAGGTCTCGCTGGTCGAGCACTGCTCGGGTCCCGAGTTGGCGCGCCAGCTCGCGCTGAGCTCCTCGCGCATCCAGCAGCTGGAGCGGCTGGCCGCCGGTCGGCTGCGTGAGGCGTTGGGTGACATCCGCTTCCGCCCGGTGGTGGACGTCGCGGAGCGGCTGCGTGCGCGCCTGGGCGACGGTCCGGTGCCTGTCGGCGAGGCCACCGCCTCGGCCGGTGCCCTCACGCCCCCCGCTGAGCCTCCGCTCGACGAGCGCGGCAGTGAGCTGCTGCTGTGGTGCGCCGGTCCGCACCGGGCCGCGCCCGGCAGCCTGGTCGTGGCGGGAGGGCCAACACCCGAGGGCCACGGTCACGCCTTCCGGAAGCATCTGCGGTGACCGCGGTTGCCGCGGTCGCGACGGACTGCTGCTCACGCCGCCGCCCCTCGCGCCCGCTTGAGGGGGGCTATAGCGTGGCGGGCCGGCTGCGGCAGCGAGGCTTGGGCCCCATGGACGGTGAAGGCGATCTGGTCGCGACCGCGGCGCAGGCCGAGGCGCTTGCGGCGCGCATCCTCGACTGTGAGCGCATGCGCCCGCTGGTGGGGGTGTCCACGCACTGGAGCAGCGGGCAGCCGTGTGTGGACGTCGCGGCCTTGCGCGCCGAGGTCGCCGCGGTCGCCGACGTCGCTGTCGTGGAGACCGGCGAGGCGAGCTGGGCGCTGGCGACGGCGCTGCCCGAGCGCCTCGACGTCTACAACGGCGCGCTGCGTCTGTGGCGCCCGGGCGTGGAGGCGGGCGCGGACCGGCGCGCCCACCCGTTGCTGATGATCCGCTCGCCCGGCGACGCTTCGGCTGCGGTGGGCCGCCTGCGCTCAGAGCTGGGCATGGACGGGGACGCCGGGTCCTCGTCGGTGGAGCGCCCGGTGGTCGGGGCCACCGTGACCGCCACGGTGGTGGCGGTCACGGCCCGCGACGCCACGGTGGACATCGCCGGGACCACCGCCCGGGTGGCTCGCTCAGGGTTGGCGCAGGGCCGCATCAGCGACGCCCGCGACGTGCTGCGCGTCGGCCAGGCAGTGCGCGCGCGGGTGTTGCGGGTGGAGCGCGACGGGCCCGTCGTGACGCTCAAGACCGGTTCTCCCTCGCCGTGGCGGCAGTTCGTCATCGAGTACGCCGAGGGTGACGTGGTGCGCGGCCGTGTCGACGCCGTGCGCGGCGACATCGCCCTGGTGGAGGTTGCTCCCGGCGTGCGTGGCCGCCTGGACCGGGCGCAGATGGCCGCCGACACGGCGTTGGCGCCCGGTCAGGTGATCGCGGTCCGGATCGTGTCGTTCGACCAGGGCGGGGCTGGGCTGGCGCTGTCGATGGCGAGCGTGGGGCCCACCGAGCGTCCCCGGCCGGGTCTGGTGGTGCTGCCCGACGGCCCGGTGTTCCTCGGCGCGGGCGAGGGCGAGGAGACCCGCGACCTGCGAGCGAGCCTTGATGCCGCCAACGCGCGCCTGGCCGCGCTGGAGGCCGACTGCCAGCAGCTGCAAGGCGAGCTCGACGCGGTCTGCCAGGACCGCCAGCGCGCCTTCGAGGCGCTGCGCGCGACCCGTGCGCAGGCCCACGAGCTGCGCAAGCAGGTGCGCGGTGAGCGCGAGCGGCGCCGGCAGCTGCAGGCGCGGCTGGGCCTGGCGGTGGAGGTCAGCGACGCCGAGGAGTTCGTGGAGGCGGTGCGCGCCGCCTACCAACGTCTGTATCCTGCCGCCGACCGCCAGCGGTACCCGCTGAGCCGGATGCGGGTGGGCGCGCAGCTGCTCGACCGCCTCGACGAGCTTGACGCGGTGCCCGCCGACAAGGTCGTGGAGGTGTGCGCGCATGTGGCTGCCGGCCGCCACTGGGAGATCGCCGGCCTGCAGGTCCACCAGCTGCGCGACACCGTGCGGGGGTCCGTGCGGGTCCGCGCCAGCGACGGCGCGCAGGCCTGGCGGTGCGCGTTGCAGCTCAACCGTCCGTCGGCGCGGCGGCTGCACTGGTGGGAGATCCCCGGTACGCCGCGCGCGGTCGAGTTCGCGTCCGTGGGCGTCCACGACGACGTCGACATCCCCTGCTGACCGTTTCGGTGCCCATCAGTCGGCCTCGATCTGCTGCCGGTCGTGTGCGGTGGCCACGTCAGCCCCCGCCACCACAGCCTTCCAGCTGCGTGGGTGTGTCGTAGGCTCGGTGTGGACGTGCGCGCTGCCGCAGGGACGCGCGCGTCGGTGCCGGTCCGTGGGTGGCCGTGAGAGCGGGGGCGGTCACGGCGAGCAGACGGGTCAAGGTTCCAGTCGACGGGTCCTTGTGCCTGCCTGGTCGCGGGCCGGACGCCGGCGCAACCTGGCGTCCGGCGACGGATCGACGGGCGTGGTTGGACCTACTGTCGGGGAGACCCGGGCTCCGCGACAGATCGGTCTCTCCCGCTGGATCTACCGGTCGGTAGGTCGCGGCGTTCCCGCCTGCGCGCCAGCAGGTCGCCGGCGTCGCCGGCGTCGGTGGCGGTGACCCGTCGGGCGGCGGCGCCTATCATCGGGTCGTTGCGGGGCGGGGTCCGTTCGCGATCCGTTCGCAGTCGCCGCGCAGGGGGGGGGCGTCGGCGAGCCGGTCGGCAACCGAGGGGTCGAGATCATGACGTGCGGTGCTCGTGGCCGTGGACTGCGGCTGCTCGCCGCGCTCGCTGCGCTGTCCCTGTGGGCGGCGTTGGCCCCCGCCGCGACAGCCGACCCGGCCGGGGCCGGCCCTGGCGCCCCGCCGGAACGCCCGGACGGTTCGTGGGACGGGGCCGCGTTCGCGCCTGACGAGGTCATCGTCAGGTGGCGCGCCGGGGCGAGCGCGTCGGCGCGCTCGGGCGCCCGGGCGCAGCACGGGCTCGTGGCGACCGGGTCCGCGCCCCGGACGGGTGTGGAGTTCCACCGCATCACCAACGGCCGTGCGCCCGACGCCGTCGCTCGTGGCTTGCAGCGTGACGGGCGGGTCGAGCACGCCGAACCGAACTCCGTGCTGCGCGCGCTGGCCGACCCGCCCAACGACCCGGCCTTCGGGTCCCAGTGGGGCCTGCACAACACCGGTCAGACGATCGAGGCCAACCCCGGCGTGGCGGGCGTGGACGTCGATGTGCTCGACGCGTGGGACGACAGCCTCGGCGCGGACGTCGTCGTGGCGGTCATCGACGAGGGCACCGACCGGGAGCACCCCGACCTGAACGCGAACATGTGGGTCAACCCCGACCCCGGCACGGACCTGCGCTATCCCGACGACGACTTCGGGTGGGACTTCCACCACGACGACAACTCGGTGTTCGACCCCGCAGACGGCGACTCGCATGGCACCCATGTGTCAGGCACGGTGGCTGCCGTCACCGACAACGGCCTCGGCGTCGCCGGGGTGGCGCCCGACGCGACGGTCATGCCGTTGAAGTTCCTCGGCCCCGACGGCGGGTTGCTGGAAGACGCCATCCTTGCGATCGACTACGCCGCGGAGCGCGGGGTGCGCATCGCCAACAACAGCTGGGGCAGCGACGGTTTCAGCGAGTTCCTCGGCGACGCCATCGAAGGCTCGGGGATAGCGTTCATCGCGGCGGCCGGCAACGAGGGCCGTGACGTCGACGCGGCCCCGACGTACCCGTGCAGCTACGACCTGCCCAACGTGCTGTGCGTCGCCGCGGTCGACAACAACGGCGACCTGGCCGGCTACTCCAACTTCGGTGCCGCCTCGGTGCACGTCGGGGCGCCGGGCACGGCCGTCGCCTCGACCTTTCCCCGGCTGCCCGACATGACGATGGCGCTGCAGATCGACGCGCCGGCCTACGACGCGATGTTCTGGGGCTTTGACCTGTCCGACGTGTCCGGGGGCGCCGCGCCGCGCACCGACGCGCTCGACCGGGCACTGGACCACCTCGGCGCGGCCGCCGACGACCCGATCCTGCTCGTCGACGACGACGAGTCCGCGCTCGGTTTCCCCGACGCGCGACCGCTCTACCTGGACGCGCTCGGGGCCGGTGGCTACACCGACGTGACCGTCCACGATGTCGTCGCCGACACCGCCGGTCCGACGGCGGCGCAGATGGACGGCCACACGGTCGTGTGGTTCACCGGCGCGGCGTTCGGTGACCCCCCCGACGGGGCGACGACCCTGACCGACGCCGACCAGGCGAACCTCACCACGTTCCTCGACGCCGGCGGGGCGCTCCTGCTGGCGGGAGCCGACGCGATCTACCGCATCGAGGGCAGCGCGTTCGTGTCCGACCGGCTGCACGCCGAGTTCCTGGGTGAGACCACCGGGCGGGCGGGCCTTCAGGGCCAGGCCGGCACCGTCTACGACGGGGCCGTCTACGACCTGGTGGCCAACCTGTTCGTGGACAACATCGCCCCGGCCAGCGCCGCGGCGACCCCCGCCCTGACGTTTCCCGGCGAGACGACGTATGCGGATGCGTACGCCTTCCTGGCGGGCACGTCGATGGCGACCCCGCACGCCTCGGGCGTCGCCGCGCTCGTCGCATCGCTGCGCCCGGCGTTGTCGGGAACCGAGATCGTCGACCTGCTGAAGGACACCGCGGTCCCCCTCGCCGCGCTCGACGGGGTCACCACCACCGGTGGCCTGGTGAGCGCGTCGGCGGCGGTGCAGGCCACGCTCGCCCTGCCCGAGCTGGCCGTGCCCGGCGCGCCGGCGGGGGTGTCGGCGGTGGCTGGGGATGGTGCGGCGACGGTGTCGTGGTCGGCGCCGGGCGCCGACGGTGGCAGTGCGGTCACCGGGTACACGGTGACGGCCGAGCCGCGTGGGGCGTCGGTGACGGTGGGCGGTGACGCGCGGGAGGCCACGGTGGCGGGCCTGGACAACGGCACGGCGTACACGTTCACGGTGCATGCCACCAACGCGGTCGGTGACGGCCCGGCGTCGGCGGCCAGCGCGCCGGTCACGCCGCTGTCGCCGGAGGCGTGCCCCGAGGGCGGGGTGCCCGACGCCGGCTTCGGCGACGTCGCCGCCGGCAACGTGCACGCGGCCGCGGTCAGCTGCGCGGCCTGGTACGGCCTGGCGCAAGGGACGGGCGCGACGACCTTCGCCCCCGGCACCAGCGTGCGCCGTGACCAGATGGCCTCGTTCATCGGCCGGCTGGTCGAGCAGGCCGGGGTGGAGCTCGACGCGTCGGGCGCGCCGTTCGGCGACGTGGCCGGCAACGTCCACGCCCCCCGCATCAACGGGCTGGCCAACGCGGGCATCGTCCAGGGGGTGCGCCCCGGCGAGTACGCGCCGAGCGCGCTGGTGACCCGCGACCAGATGGCGTCGTTCCTCGTGCGCACCTACGAGCTCCTCGTCGAGCAGACGCTGCCGGCGCCGCCGCACGGGTTCACCGACGTGGCCGGCACCGTGCACGAGGCCGCGATCGCGAAGTCGGCCGGCGCCGGCTTCGCCCGCGGGCTGAGCGCGACGACGTACGGGCCGCGCCAGCAGGTCCGACGCGACCAGATGGCGTCGTTTCTGACCCGTGTGCTGCAACAGCTGGTGCACGACGGCCTGGTCCAGTCCCGGGCATGACAGGCGGGCCAGCGCCTGGCAGCCCACTCCGCGCTGGCGCCGACGTGGTGCTAACGTGACCACTTCGCGGGTTCGCGGGTAGGCCGGGTGGTGCCCGGAGAGCGCGTGTCAGCTGGGCAGCAGCTGCGCGTGCCGGAGCTCGTCGATGGTCGCCTCTGGAACGCCCAGGACGTCGAGGTGGACGATCGAACGGTCCGAGGGGCCCGCGACGATGTCCACGACCCTGGCCAGGAAGGGCTCCACCGGGTCGCCGGCCACGATGATGGCACCAGGACGCACCCGCTCGGGAGCGTTCGCGCGGTCGAGGAACGCCCACACGTAGCCGGAGTCGTCCACCTCCAGGACATCCGCCGGGAGCGTCACCAGGACGTCGGGGGCCTCGGTCATCGCATCCTCCCGATGAAGTGGGGGTTCTGGTGGACTGGCCCGAGCACAACCAGCAGGCGCGTCGCCTCCGCCTCAGTGTAGGCCCGCAGGACGACGCTGTAGTGGGGCACGCCGAACGCCCGTCCCAGCTGAACCGCTCCATTGCCTGCGTGGCGTTGGCGAGTAGCCCCTGCACGGTGAGCGGCCACCCGCGGACGACCAGGTCGGCTCCTGCGTCGACCACCGGGTAGTGATCGGTCGGTGTGGAGAGCTTGGCGATGAGCGGTCGTCCGTCACCAGCGCGGACGAGCGCCTTCGGGCGAGCGCCCCCGACTGGCGAGCCGGCGTTGAGCACCCAATCGATGTGCTGCTCGACGGTCCACACGGGCCGCTCCGGCTGTGGCGGGGGCTCGGCATGGTAACGGGGGACCAGCGCGAGCGTGCAGGGGCGTCTCGGCCAGTTGGCAGGTCGTCAGGGGCTGGCGCGATGAGGTCCCGGGTGCCCGTGTTTGCGGATGCACGCCGCTCCGGCCCGGGGCAGCACGACCCCGCAGCGCCCGTGCGCCCGTCCTGACAGGACCGCGTCGGTGTCCGCGGGCGCCTGCGTGCGATCGCGTGCCCGCTCCAGAGCCGCGATGAGCGCCGCCCGCGGGTCGGGCGCACCAGCTGCCCAGCCGGCCGTCATCGCCGCTTCGATCTCGTCTCTTGACAACAGCGACGCTTGCTCCTCGGTCAGGAGCCCGGATCGGACGGCTGCCAGGCGCATCCCCTCGGGCGCGGGCTCGGGTCGAAAGTCCCAGCCGTCCAGACCGACGTCCTCGGCAAGGATGTCGAGAATCGTGAGGGCCTCCCACAGGAAGGTCACCTCGTCGTCGGTGAGCAGGCCGCTGGCCACCAGGGCCGCAGCCATGTCGTAGACCTTGTTGGCGGACCGGGGTCCCAGGCACAGCACATCGATCAGGCCGACGCCGTTGACGTCGCCGGCACGGTAGATGATCCGCTTCTCACCGGCGAGCACATCTTCGGTGTTCCAGCCTTGCAGTGGCGAGCTCAGCGGGTGCTTGCCCGCAGGGTCTTCGTACAGACGTACGGCGGCAGACAGCACCGATACCTGCTCGTCGGGGTGAAGGCCCGCGATCTGTTCGACGCACACGTCGCTGAACACGACTTCTGCCTGGTCGCCAGGCAGACGCGCACCACGCCGCACGCGTCAACGATCCCGGGCTCGCTCGTGCACGCGCTCCACGCTGATGCCCAGCCGGTCGCACACCTCGTCGAGCGAGTGAGCCTTCACGCGCCCCTGGGCGAGGTCAGCGAGTTGCTCGACGATCTCACGCCGCGTGGCCGACACCGCCCGCGCCATCTCATCGAGACGCTCGGCGCTGTCGACGACGGCGCCGGGTTTGCCGAAGCGGGTCAGGATGACACGCTGCTTCTGCGCGGTCTCGTTCAGCCACGAAACGCCGCGGTCAGCAGCAGCGCTGATGGGGACCTTCAACGGGCGAGGGGTGTCCATGCCTCCTAGCCTACCGAGGGCTGGGCAGACTTGCAAAGAAGGTCGTCCGAAGGGTCGCGGCGGCGGCCGGAGGTCGTGTCCGCCGTGGCAAGGGCCTCCTCGGTGAAGCTGCCGCGCAGGTGGTGCAGTGACATTGGGCACCGGTATCCGTCGATGATGAGGCCGAGTGTTCGCCGAACGTTGACGTCTACTCGAAGTCGCTGCGCAAGGCGTCGAGCGGGAGCTCCTGGGGGAGGGGCGGCTCGTCGGTGTCCAGCGTGCCTAACAGGAGCTCGACCGTGCGACTCGCGCCGATCTTGTGATGCCGATAGGCGCGGAGGCAGGCCGAGCACCTGGCCGATCTCAGCGACGCCGAGGCACATGCGTTCCTCGACGACGTCAGAGCAGTCGGGAGCGCCATCCGCACCCTCGGCGGCGACGCGGTGCGGGTCAACTACGCCATCCTCGGCAACGCCGAGCCCCATCTGCATCCACACCTGATCCCACGGGTGCCCGGCGGGGACCCGCAGCCGCGGGGTGCTGGAGCTGCGTCTGCGACGAGTGGTCGCGCCCCTGGAACATGGGCCGCTCCCCACACCACCAATCAGAACTGGGCTTGGACGGGGACGCCGGGTCCTCGTCGGTGGGGCGCCCGGCCGCTCAGCGACCTGCAACCTCTACAGGAGCCCCAGAAGTTCGCCGGCTTGTCCCCGTGGCCGGCGGTTGCGCCATCCCTGACCTTCTCGTAGGAGACCGGCTCACCGGCGGCCGCGGCGTTACGCGGTCAACCAGGCACGCAGCGTGGCTGGGCGTCGGATCTGCCGACCTGCGCCGGGTCGTCCAGCCGCCACACGCTCTTCGCGCGCTGGAGTGCCGTCTCGGTCTTGGCAACACCCTTCGGTCCGTCGAGCAGCACAACCGGGAGCTGTGGCAGGACGGTATCCAGCTTCATCGAACCACTACGCGGCCATCGACAGGCACGCCGCGAAGGCGCAGGGCCCCGGTTGGGAGAGCTCGGCTGGCGGGTGTCGGGGTTGGCTGCGGGCCGGCGGGGCGGTGTGGCGTCCAGTTCGTTTCAGGAGACGACGATGGTCGCGTCCCCTGAGCAGCGGGGTCCACGGGTCCGGCAGGGATGCTCCTGGGGGTATCCCGCCTCGTGGCGGGTGCGCGGTGGCGAACTAGGAAGCGACGGGCTCGTAGTGGCGAACCAGGCTCTCGGTACCGCTGCCCTTGGCCTCGGCGACCACAGCTTCCAGATCCGCGGCGACCGCATCTGCCACGAAGCGCTCACCGCAGTTGTCGCAAACGTCGGCCGGCACGTTGCGCACGACCACAACGGTGCCGTCGGCGTCAGCGGCGAAGGTCGTCGTCCCAGGGGAGAGGGCATCGTGCCCGCAGACCGGACAGGTCATCGGCGCTCCTTACGGGTGCGGAAGTCCGCCTCCCAGCGGTCAGTGCTGGGCTCGTAGACGGTGATCACATAGTGAGCGCCTGCGACATCATCCGCAATCAGGATGTGCAGCGGGCGATCACCGCTCCATCCGAGCACGAGCCGGGTGGGCAGAGGACGCCCGATCCGGTGGCTCCGTTCGATGGCCTCACCGGACGCGACGGCCTCCAGGACAGCCGCTCGGGTGATGCCCCGCTCGATCATCTGCTGCAGTGCGTGAACGCGGTAGCGGACTTCGCCCATGCCTCTGATCTTCGGTCTCGGTGGTCCGTGACCATACCCCCGGGGGTGAGACACGGCCTGCCGAGGCGAAGGGGCCTGGGGTAGCGATGCTCGGGTCGGACCTGTCGAGGCGTTGGGATGCGGCGGGTGAGGGTGAGTGGTGCGCGGCGCCGTCCCAACGCGGCTGCGGACCGTCGCCCGGTCGTGTTCCACCGTGGCGAGCAGGACTTCGCTCTTCTGCCGGTTCCACTGCTGCACGAGGTGCTGTGTCGCGCGGTGCCCGCCCCCGAGGTGATCGCTGAGGACGGTGGCTGGACTGCGGCCGAGGTGACGCGCCTGCTGGAGGTGCTCGGGCCAGTCCACCACAATCCGCACGTCGTAGGGAGGACGCGATGACCAAGGCCCCCCAAGTCCTGGTGACGCTGCCGGCGGATGTCCAGGAGGTGGATGACTCCGGCTACGTGTGGGCGTTCCTCGATCGTGCGAACGCTCCTGAGCGCGTGCGTCCTGGTGCCATCATCGTGGCCGGCGATCCGGTGGAGCCGTTCCTGGCCAGGGTCGTGGACATCGTCGCGGGTCCCTCGGAGCGTTGGATCGTCCACCTCGACGTCCTCGGCGTTCCAGAGGCGACGATCGACGAGCTCCGGCACGCGCAGTTGCTGCCGAGCTGACACGTGCGGCGCTCTTGCCGCCATGCTCAGGCCGCCGAGCACGCCGAAGGGAGGCTTTCCACCGGGCAGGCGCCCGGCCTGGAGGTGCCGTCGGCGCCCCAGCGGTTCCCCGCGGTAGACCCGTGCTGCGGGACGTATCGGTCCGTCGCGGCGGGTCTATGGTGGGGTAGCGCAGCAGGCCGGGCAGTTGCAGGCGCGGATCGATGACGCCCGCCGCGCGCGTTCCCTCGCGTCCTCGAGGACACCAGTGCCGTCGCAGTGCGAGCGGACCTGCGCCGTGACCCATCGCCTTCGACGGGGCTGCCGCAGAGCCTGTGGATGACGACCTCCGGGTTCGGCGGGTCCCGGCTACGGTGCTCGACGTCCACCCACACGGTTGGGGTGTCATGAGGACCGAGGAGTCGCGTTGAAGATCGTGACACTGCGGGATGAGTTGGTACCAGCGGACGGTTGCGTCGTCATTCGCGGCGGTGCTGGCACCCTCGAGCATGATCATGTCCGAGGGCAGGCTGTTGAGAACCACGATCGGTACGGCTTCTACGGCGTCTCGGTGTTCGTGACGCCGCCATCGGCGGTCGCCGACCTGTTTGGTGACCATCCGATCGGTAGCCGCAACTGCTTCGACGGCCCCGTGATCGCCCCACCCGAACCCTTGCCGCCAGTACGGTGACCGTTCAGACTGGAGCCATGGCCATGAAGCCCGACATCAGCGTGGATCTCTTCAAGATCGACGAAGACGGTCACGTCTGGACCGCCGCCTCGAAGCTTCCTGACGGTTTCCGTCCGGGCGATCACCTTGTGCTGGGTGACGGCGGGGACGCAGCACCGGCTGTGGCCCGTGTCGTTGACATGGGCGAGCGCTGGGTGCGGTTCCATGTGCTCGCGGGGCCTGCGGAAGACCACCGACACCTCCTGCGTGGCCGTCCCGCGGCCTGAGCTCAAAGCCCACAGGTCTGTCGTCGCTGCTCGATCCCGACCGCGAAACGACTCGGCCGCATGCGTGTCTCTATGTCGCCATAGACCCGTGCTGCGAGACATATCTGCCCCGCCGGGCGGGTCTACCCGCCGGTAGGTGCGCCGGCGCCGGCGCCCAGAGGGTCAGCAGGCGGTGGCGACTGCCAGGGCGTGGCAGACCTCGCGCATGCGCTCCGGGCCGAGGTCGGTGATGCGCCGGGTGAGGAAGGCGGTGCGGACCAACGTGGCGTTGTCCAGGGTCAGGGCGCACGGTGCGGGCATGCCGTCGGACTCGTCGAGGGGCACCTCCGTGGGGATGCCCCGGACCGTGCGGGTGGCGGGGACCGCCAGGAGCTGGTGCAGCACCGTGATCGCTGCGTCGCGGGTGAGGATCAGGTGCGGACGCGGGTTGCGGTCCGGGTGCTCATACCACCAGACCTCGCCGTGGGCGACCACCGCACAGCCCCCTTTACGGCTGCCACGGGCCGAAGCCCGCTGCCCGCTCCTCGGCGTCGAGGCGCTCGAGCATCACGGCGGTGTCCGCCTCGTCGGCGCGCGGGTCGCCCCACGCGTCGGGCGTGGCGGGCGGGACGCGGCGGTAGCCCTCGAGGATCTGCCGGTCGATCTCGGCCTCGCGCTCGTCGTGGAGGAACGCCGCGACGGCGGTGCGGATCAGCGCGGATCGCGAGGTGCCGCGCCGCGCGGCCTCTCGGTCGAGCAGCGCGAGGAGCTCCCCGTTGAGCTGCACCATCGTCTGCGTCCGTGCCATAGGGCGACCATAGCACTATGGTTCATGTCACCTGGGCACCTTGTCGAGCGCCGCCCGCCGGTCCGGGCGCACCAGCTGCCCAGCCGGCCTGGCCGTCCGCCCATGAGTGATAGGCAAGAGGCTATCAGGCTGATAGTCTCGGCGTATGAACGCTGGGCGCATGCTTCGCTGGGGCCGGCGCCGGGCCGGGTTGACCCAGCGAGAGCTGGCGATCCGCGCCGGGGTGTCCCAGCCCACCGTGGCCCGCATCGAGGGGGGGCGCGCGGCGCCCCGGGCCGACACTCTGGACCGGCTCCTGCGCGCGTGCGGGCTCATGCTCGACGCGATCCCCCTGGAGGGGGCGGGTGTGGACCGCACGGTTCTGCGCGAGCAGCTTGCCGCGTCCCCCGAGCAGCGCGCGGCCTTCGCCCAGCGTGGCGCGCAGGTCCGCTCCGAGCTCGCGCGGGCCGCAGAGCGCGGATGACCCCCGACCTCATCGGCGTCCTGGAGGCCCTCGACCGCCACGGCGTCCGGTGCGTGGTCATCGGCGGGCTGGCCGCGAACCTGCTCGGCTCGCCGATCCTCACCAACGACGTCGACGTCTGCTACGCGCGTGACGACGCGAACCTCGAGCGGCTGGCGGCGGCCCTCACCGCCCTTGACGCCAGCCTGCGCGGGGCGCCACCCGGTCTGGCGTTCACTCCGGACGCGGCCACCCTGCGCGCCGGAGACCGCTTCACCTTCACGACCCGCCTCGGCCCCCTCGACGTGCTCGGCCAGCCCGACGGCAGCGGCGGGTACGAGGCCCTGCGACGCACCGCCCGACGGTTCACGGTGCGGGGTGTGCAGGTTCTGGTGTGCTCCCTGGACGACCTCATCACGATGAAGCGCGCCGCCGGCCGGGTGAAGGACCGTCTCATGGTCGAGGAGCTCGCCGCACTGCGCGAAGAGCGCGACCGCCTCGCCGCCGAGGGTCACGATCCCGACGCCGGCCTGCCGGATCGGCCCTCCTGAGCACCCGTCGCCCTCCCGTGGGTGTAGGAGGTCGACCGGAGGTTGGCGGCGATCTCCGGCTGCCGCCGCGCCCAGTAGCGTTCGATGTCGTTGCGGCCCGCCGGCAGGCCGGGGTCGTCAGCGACGTCGTCGAGGAAACCGAGCGCTTGCACGATATGGGCCAAGGAGCGGGAACGCCCCGCATCCTCGCGGCGGCCTCGAACGCCTCGGACGGCAGCGTCGTGACCGCCCAGCCGAGCGCTTCGGGGTCGCTGGTCGTGACGGCCCGGTGCGCAAGGTAGACGGGGTCCGCCTGCGGGTCGATCTGGGCTGGATCGGCGTTCCACACCAGGTGCCAGAGGTGGTCGGGCAGCCTGGTCGGTGTTCGGGCCGGCGCCGCGGACGGCAGCACGACCCCGTGCAGGTAGGCCAGCAGCCGCTGCACCGCGGGGTGGTCGAGCGCCAGGTACCACACGTCCAGTCGCGTGCTTCGTCCCCGTAGCAGCCGGGGTTCACGACGCCGTCGTGCCAGTCCTCGGGAGTCGAGCCGGTCCAGGCTGCGCGACGCGGTCGTGGGTGACAGCCCGCAGCGCGCGGCGGCGGCGCGGGCCGATGGCAGCCCCCGCGGGGCGCGTGACAACGCGGCCAGCACGAGCAGCGCACTGCGCGACAGACCGTCGGGATGCGGCAGCGGCACCGCACCGAGACGCGCCGGTCCCCATGGCTGTCGACGGGATCGCTCGTCGCCTACGAGGTCGCGCCCGTGGTGGAGCCCGTCACCGCTCTGGTCTACCGGCCCGGTAGCCCGGTCGCGACTCCGGACCCCGTGAGCGGATCGGCTGGAGGGCGA
>JBBDQS010000141.1 GCA_040905805.1 Egibacteraceae bacterium
CCCACGCGGCGGTGCCGGCAGGGTCGGCACCGTCCATGGCGCCGGCAGGATCGGCGGTGCCCGCCATGTCGGTGGTGGCGGTGGCGGTCAGGGCCTCGACCGCGTCGGCCAGCGCGCCCACCGCCGCGCCCAACGGCGACCCGGGTGTGGTGGCGCAGCGAGTCAGGCGGGTGCGAGCCTCCACGGTGCGTGGCGCCGTGCCCACCACCCAACCGCCCGCCCCGTCGCCGCCGCCGGCCCCACTGTCATGCTGGCCGTTGCCATCGACGGTCTCGCCGTCATGCTCGTCGTTGTCGTCGACGGTCTCGGTGTCGAACGCGGCGTCGTGGCCGTCGTCCACCGTGGTCGAGGTCGCGTCCCCACCGCCGGGAGTCTCGGTCCAGGGCGTGCCCGCCGCCGCGTCGCCCGTCCACGCCGCGGCGTCGGCGTCGGCGTCGGCGTCGGGTGCGCGGTCGGCGTCGTAGCCGACGGGCTCCTCGCTGGCCAACACGCCGGTCAGCGCGTGCGGGCGCGCCCAGCGGCGCGTGCCCGCAGAGGCGGGTACGTCGCCTGACCGAACCTCCACTGATACGAACATATGTTCGAGTATAGCGGCCTTCGGCGGTGACGGCAAGAGCAAGCCACGAAGATCTTCCGCGTCGTGGATATCTCCCGTGTCGGGGATGTGGTGACAGGCCACCGACGCCGGCGGTGCCCAGACGGCGCGTCAGCGACACGCCGTAGCTCACACGGGGGCGGCTTGGGCCAGCTCGGCGGACAGCTGGCTCAGGATGTCCTTGGCGTCACCGAAGAGCATCATCGTGTTGTCCGCCTCGAAGAGCTCGTTCTTGATGCCCGAGTAGCCCGGCGACAGGCTGCGCTTGATGACGAGCACCTGGCCGGCGTCGCCCACGTCGAGGATCGGCATGCCCGCGATCGGGCTGTCCGCCTGGGTCTTGGCCGCCGGGTTGACCACGTCGTTGGCCCCGACGACGATCACCACATCGGTGTTCTTGAAGTCGTGGTTGATCTGGTCCAGCTCGTACAGCTGCTCGTAGGGCACGTCGGCCTCGGCGAGCACGACGTTCATGTGCCCGGGCATCCGGCCGGCCACGGGGTGGATGGCGAACCGCACGTCGGTGCCCCGCTCGCCCAGCGTCTTGGCGAGGTCGTAGGCGGTGTGCTGGGCACGGGCCGCGGCGAGGCCGTAGCCCGGCACGATCACCACCGACGACGCGGCCTCCAGCAGCATGGCCGCCTCGTCGGGGTGGGTGGACAGGACCTGCTGGTAGTCGTGGTCGCCGTCACCCGCACCACCGCTCTGGGACCCGCCGGCGATGACGTTGGCCAACGACCGGTTCATGGCCTTGCACATGATCTGGGTGAGGATCAGTCCGGCCGCACCGACGATCGTGCCGACGATGACGAGCAGGTTGTTGCCGATGGCGAACCCGGTCGCGGCAGCCGCGAGCCCGGACAGGGAGTTGAGCAGGGCGATGACCACCGGCATGTCCGCGCCGCCGATGGGCAGGACCAGCACGCCGCCGGCGAGCAGGCTGACGGCCAGCACGGCGAGCACGAGGCCCGCGCCGGTCGCGGCGTCGGCGGTGGCGAACGTCGCCGCCAGCCCCAGGGCGAGCCCACCGACGCCGAGCACCGCCATGACCGCCGTGCGCACCGGGATGCGGGGGGCGGCCTTGAGCATGCCGGCGAGCTTGAGCTCGGCGACGATGCTCCCGGAGAACGTCGTCGCGCCGACGAGCACCGACAGCACCAGTGTCACCGCGGCAGTCCCGCCGAGCACCCCCGCAGCCGGCCCTGCTCGTCGAGGAGCAGCCGCACGAACTCCAGGATGTTGCGGGCGTACAGCTGGGACGACTCGGGCGCGAGCTCCGAGGCGAGCTGGTGCGCGCCGACCACGCGCACGCCCCCGTGGTCGACCTCCTCGCCGACGCGGGTCAGCACGCAGTTGCCGCCCTCCTCCGCCGCGAGGTCGAGCACCACAGAGCCCGGCCGCATCCCCGAGACCATGTCCTGGGTCAGCAGTGTGGGGGCGCTGCAGCCCCGCCACGCCCGCCCCCAGGACCACCAGGCGGGCAGGACGCACGGTCCCCGCAGCCGTCATGGACAGCGGGAAGTGCTTGTCGCACCGGTACGCGGCGGTCACGCCCGCCCGGTAGCCCGCGAGGTTGGCCTGCGACGACAGGGCATCCATGCGCTGCGCCCGGCTGATGCGGGGGACGAGCTCGAGCGCGCAGGCGGTGATCTTGCGCTCGGCCAGCGTGCGGACCACCTCGACGTCGCGGTGGGGCGCGAGGAACCCGACGACGACGGCGTGCTCGGCCAGCGCGTCCACCTCGTGACCACCGAGGTCGGCGTTGTCCGCGAGCGGCCCGACGGTGATGACGATGTCGGCGTCCGACCAGAGGGCACCGATGTCGCCGCTGACCCGCGCCCCGGCGTCCTCGTAGCCCGCGTCGGGGTAGCCCGCTGCCGCCCCGGCGCCGGCCTCCACCAGCACATGCACGCCCGCCTCCACGAGCTGGCGGGCCGCGTCGGGGGTGACCGAGACGCGGCGTTCCCCGGGCATGCGGGAACGCGGCACCGAGACCTTCGTCATACCGATGGACTACCCGTGGGCGCACACCTCACGCACCGGCGCAGCTGGTCCAGATAGCACTCGGCGAACCGGCGCGCGGCGTCGGCACCGAACTGCGGGTGGCGGTAGCGAAAGGCGAGGTGAAGCCGGGTGCCCACGGTGGCAGCGCCGAGAGACAGGCCCAGCGGCATCCTCGCAGGCGTCGAGAACCACAGCTCGTCCACCGCTCCGAGATCGCCTCCGAACGAGGGGGGATCGGCGACCCGCCCGAGGTTGGACAGGGCGGCCGTGTCGGAGAACCGCTGGTCGAACGCATCCACCAACACGCGTTTCACCGGCAGGGGCAGCAGCCATGACCAGCTCAGCAGCTCCAGCAGGGACGTGCCCATGCCGCTGCGCTGCTTGCGGCTGGTCTGCGCCGTGACCGCCGCGAGGGTCGCGGCCGGGCTCGTCCGCCGGCGCGGGGTGGTGGAGACCCGTGCGGGCATGGTGAAGTTGCCCACCATCTCGTCGCGCAGGTCGCGCGGGCGCAGGTTCGCGGCGACCAGCACCGTGATGCGGCGACACGGGCGACGGTGCCGCGCGTTCCACGCCGCGACCGCCAGGTGCAGGGCGGCAACGAGCAGGTCATCGACGTCGCCGGCGTGCTCGAAGCCGGCGAGGCGCTGCGTCTCCTCGGCGCTCAGACGGACGTGGTGGAAGCCGTACCCCGGCCGCTCGCGGCCCTGGTGGCGGGCGATGCGGGCGGGCGGAGCGACCAGCTCGCGCAGGCGTTCCGCGAGGGCCAGGTACCGACGGACGCGCATGACGGCATCGGCCGGAGCGTGGTTGCCCATGAGGTCGCGGGCAGCGCGAAGGTCCACCTCGGGCAGCGGGTCGGCGTCACCGGCGTAGGCGCGGGCGATCGAGGTCAGGAGCCGCAGCGCGCCGGTCCCGTCTGTGGCCGCATGGTGGCACGTCAGCAGCAGCACGTCGCCCCGGTCTTGGCGCACCAGGCGGGCACGCAGCGGGGGCGAGG
This sequence comes from Egibacteraceae bacterium, assembly GCA_040905805.1. Taxonomy (NCBI): domain Bacteria; kingdom Bacillati; phylum Actinomycetota; class Nitriliruptoria; order Egibacterales; family Egibacteraceae; species Egibacteraceae bacterium. Next base: position 3,597 of record JBBDQS010000141.1, read on the forward strand.
TCGACAGGGAGATCGGTTCGCTGTGCTGTGCCGCCCGTGCAGCCGCAAGCGCGGCGTCGTCGATCTGCGGGCTCACCTGCAACGGGTCGACGTCGAGCTCGGACGGCGTCTCCCAGTAGTTGCGGTTCCATGCGCGCTGGGAGGCCGCCCGGCGGGCGCGCCCCATCGGGTGGCGACGCAGCGCCTGATCGACGGCCGCCCGCAACCGGTCCTCGTCGAGGCTGCCGGCGACGCGCACCTCCAGCTGCACGCTCCACGGCTGCGCCGGCGTGTCGAGCAGGTGCACGACTTCGTCCACGAGGTTGAACGAGAGGTACTGCACGCTCTCGTCGGTGCGGGGCAGCAGCTCCCGACGCAGGTGATCGAGCGCCACGTCGGCCGCATCCGAGCCGTCCGGGCCGTGCAGGAACTCGTCGAGCAGATCGGCGTCGATCTCGATGTTCTCGCCCGCCGTCGGGCACCGGTCACCGCTGTGCTGGCGGCGCGGGAGGCTGAGCACATCGGTGACCAACCCGGCGACGTTGTGGACGGCGATGCGCCAGAAGGCGTAGTGCGCCTCGCCGTCCTTGGTGAAGCGGACCGGGGAGTACCGGTCCACGTGTGCGACGAGGCGCCCGCGCTCCCAGACCAGGTGCACGCTGTTCTCGGCGACCGCCTCGCGGTAGGAGACCGCCCCGGGGTGAAAGACCCGACCGACCGCGTTGTCCCGGTGGAAGCGCCCGCTGGCGTCGAGGTCAGCCAGGAACGCCTCCCGAGCGGGCGTCGCTGCCGGGCGGGATGCTCGTTGGCTCATGCTCGGGTCGCCACGGTCAGCGCCGGCTCGGGGCCGGCCAGCGGCTGCTGCGACGGAAGGCCACGGTCATCGCCGCGGCGACCAGGGCCAGGAGAGAACCCACGATGCGTCGCGCGCGCAGGGGCTGCTGGTCGGTCGTCGTCCCGGGGCTGACGAGGACCGCCTGGTCCGCGCGGACCACGCCCACCTCTCCGCTGGCCGGGTCCACCCGGTGGAAGGTGCCGGTGACCCGCAGGATGTCCCCACGCGCCCGGGGACCCCCCACGGTGTCGACCAGGTCGACGAGCTCGGGCGGCAGGAACACCCCCACCCCGGAGTTGGCGCCGCGGAAGTACCGGTGTGCCGGCAGCGGCGTCAGTACACCCCCGTACGCGTCGTCGTTGAGCTGGATCCACGCGCCGTCACGGCGATCGAGCAGCGCCCCCACGGCCTCGCCCTCGTAGATGACGGCACGCTGGTCGTAGACCGTGGGGCAGTCGTGCACATCGGCGGAGCTGACGCGCAGGGCAGCGGGGGCCGGGGCTCCCCGCTGTGACGGGACACGGCCCCCGCACTCGACCTCGTCACGGACGTCGCCGGCGTCGGGTGCCGGCGCAGGGGGTCCGGCGGCGGGGGGGTGGCGCAGGAGCTCGGCGGTCGTGACCACCCCGGCGAGCAGGGCGAGGAGGGCGGCGGCGGCCAGCAGCATCCGCGGTCGGCTGACCGGTCGGCGGGGATCGGGTGGGCTCACGCCCGCCCCCGCACGATCGCGGCGAGATAGCCGACCAGCACGAAGATGGCGATGAACTCGAGGCGGCCCAGCACCATCTGCGCGATGTAGACGAGCTTGAGCGGCGTCTCCATGTCCGGACGCACGACACCGACCGACAGCCCCCCGGAGCTGGCCGCGGCCGTGGAGTCGAACAGGGCGACCTCCAGGCTGTAGCCGTAGAACAGGCCGACCAGTGTGCCGGTGACGTACAGCAGCAGCCACAGGAGCAGGATCAGCCCCGCGCTCATGACCTGGTGGTTGCGCACGATGCGCCGCCGCCCCGCGTGGTAGCTCTCGAGCACGACGGCGTCGGAGGGCAGCAGCAGCTTGCGGATGTCCCGGCGCAGCCCCTTCAGGACCAGGCCGACCCGCAGGGCCTTGATCCCGCCGGCGGTCGAGCCGGCCATGCCGCCGAGCGCCATGGCGATCACGAGCATGCCGGGCGCGAGCGCTCCCCAGTCGGTGAGGTACAGCCGGCCAGAGACGGTCGCGAGCCCTGTCGTCGTGTGCGCGCTGAGCGTATGGAAGAAGCCATGGCGGAAAAGGGGTCCGAGGTCGGTGAACACCCCGGTGCGCGCGAGCCCGACCACCATGACCGTGAACACCGCCATGAGCGACCACGCGGCCACGCGCGCCTCGAGGTTGCGCACCAGCTCCCGGCCACGACGCTGCCACAGCCAGTAGTGCAGGGCGAAGCTGCTGGCACCCGCCACCATGATCGGCATGAGCACCGCTTCCACCAGCGGGGACCGGTAGAAGGCCACCGACGTCGACTGGACGGCGAAGCCGCCGGTGTCGAAGGCGGTCATGAACAGGTTCGCCGCGTGGTACAGCCCCAACCGGGGCGGCATGCCGGCCACGGCCAGGGCCGCCCACAGCAAGGCGATCCCCGCAATCGCGTACGTCAGTGCGACACGCCAGATGAACCGGGCGGTGCTCAGCACATTGGGCAGGATCTTCTCCTCACGGGCCTCACCGACGTACATGGAGCCGATGGCGCCGCCGCCCTTGGCGAACATGGTCAGGAACACGATGATGATCCCCTGACCCCCCATGAACTGCATGAGGTGGCGCCAGAGGTTCACGCTGCGGGCCATGTGGTCCACGTCGTTGACCAGCGTGAGCCCGATCGTGGCGAACCCGCTCATCGCCTCGAAGTAGGCGTCGAGGTAGGACGCGTAGTGGCCCGACAGCAGCAGGGGCACGGCTCCGAAGACCGGGGCCAGCAACCACGCCGCCCCCACCGCCGCCAGGCCATGGCTGGCCGACAGCTGTGCGGGGGTCCGGCAGACCCGCTCCCCCAGCTGGGCGAAGATGATCGCGAACGCGGCACCCACCACGAAGCCCCACGCCTCGTTGGACTCCCCGAGGGCGAACCCCAGCGCGGCGGGCAGCAGCATCACCAGCCCCACACCCAGCAGGACCCGGGCTGCGTAGAGGCCGATCAGCCGGAAGTCCCGCGGGTCCGGTCGGAACAGCATCGCCCCAGTAGACGCCAGTCCGCGCCCTGGAGCAATCACGCGGCGCGGGCAGGCAATCCGCGCGTGGTCCCCGCCCGAACAGCCGGTGACGAGCTCGGCGCACGCGAGGCATCCGCTTCGCGACGAGCTCGCGACCTCCGCCCGGTGAGGACCTGCCATGACCGCTGCACGCCACCGCCGCCTGCTCACCCTCGCGCTCGCCGGGCTCTCCGCCGGGGCGGGGGCGGCTCACGTCAGCATCATCGCCGAGCACGTCGCCGTGGTCTGGTGGTATGGCGCCGCCTTCGGCCTCGTCGCCCTCTTGCAGCTGGCCTGGGCGGCGGCGCTGGTGCGGCGCTCCCCGAGCCGGCGTGTCCTTGCCGCCGGTGCAATCGGTCATGGCATCGTGCTCGGCGCCTGGGTCCTTGCGCGCACGGCGGGGCTGCCCTTCGTCCCGGGCGACGGATCGTCAGCGGTCGGCCTGCTCGACGGCACCACGGCGCTGTTCCAGGGGCTGATCGTCGCGGGGGTGCTCGCCACGGCGAGTACGGCTGTCCGGCTGCGTCCCCGGCTGCAACAGGCCGTGGGGGTGACCGCTGCAGCCGTGCTGCTGCTCACCGCACCGGTCACCGTCACCGCGCTGGCAGCAGGCCCGGGCCACACGCACGAGGAGCCGCACACCGGACAGACCCGAGCCGACCACGCCGATCAGCCCGGCCACCCCCACCCCGAGCCCGCTGCGCCCACCGACCACGCCGATCAGCCCGGCCACCCCCACCCCGAGCCCGCTGCGCCCACCGACCACGCCGAGCAGCCCGGCCACCCCCACCCCGAGCCGGGCAGCGCCCCGCGCTGAGGCGGATGCGCTCGGAGCGGCCCCGGCGCCACTCGGTCGCCGCATCCCCTCTAGGCTGAGGGCATGCGGCGACCGAAGGGGCACCGGTGAACGCGGGGCTGGCACCTGAGCAACTGGCCGAGTGGGTGCGTGACGCGCGGCAGCGCACGTTGGACCTCGTGGCCGACCTCGACGACGAGCAGCTCATCGGGCCGGTCCTGCCCACCGTGAACCCCCTGCTGTGGGAGATCGGGCACCTGAGCTGGTTCGCGGAGAAGTTCGTGCTGCGGGACGCCCTGGGCGAAGCGCCGATCCTGGCGCAGGCGGACGCCATCTGGGACTCCGGAGCCATCCCGCACGACACCCGCTGGCACCTCGCGCTGCCGACCCGCGCCGAGACCCTGACGTACATGGCCCTGGTGCGCGACCGCATCGCCGCGCGCGTCACCGACGCGGCGTGCACCGATGTGGTGCGCCACCTCGCCCTGTACACCGTCTTCCACGAGGACACGCATACCGAGGCGATCACCTACACCCGACAGGCCCTCGGCTACCCCGCCCCGGAGCTGCCCCGCCTCAGCGGGACGTCTGCCGCCGAGCCCGACGCCGGCAGCCTTCCCGGCGACGCGCAGGTGCCCGGGGGCGTCCACCTGCTCGGGGCGCTGCGCGCCGACCCGTTCGTGTACGACAACGAGAAGTGGGCGCACCCGGTCGAGGTCGAGTCCTTCGCCATGGCCCGTGCGCCGGTGACCCAGGGTGAGTTCGCGAGCTTCGTGGATGACGGCGGCTACCTCCGCCCCGAGCTGTGGGGCGCCGGCGCGGAGTGGCTGCACGCCGGCGGGGCCGCCCACCCGGTCTACTGGCGCCGCGACGGCGAGGGCTGGGCCCGTCGCGACTTCGACCGCTGGGTGGCCCTGGAGCCGGCACGTCCCATGGTGCACGTCTCCTACTGGGAGGCGGCGGCCTACTGCCGTTGGGCCGGCCGGCGCCTACCGACCGAGGTCGAGTGGGAGGTCGCTGCCGGCGCCGAGCCCGGCGACGCGGGGTTCCGCGACGCCCGTCGACCGGCCCCGTGGGGCGAGGACGAGACCATCCCCGGCCACGCCAACCTCGACTGGCGGGCCATGGGCACCGTCGACGTGGGGGCGCACGCCAGCGGTGACAGCGCCTTCGGCGTGCGCCAGATGTTCGGCAACGTCTGGGAGTGGACGGCCTCGACCTTCCAGCCGTACCCGAACTTCGAGCAGGACGCCTACCGCGACAACTCCTGGCCGTGGTTCGCCGAGGGCCGCAAGGTGCTGCGAGGCGGCGCGTGGGCCACGCGGGCGCGCTACGTCCGCACCACGTATCGCAACTACTTCACGCCCGGCCGGCGTGACGTGCTTGCCGGCTTCCGCACCTGCGCGCGCTGAGACCGGCGATGCACGTCGAGATCGTCACGCCCGCGCCGCCGAGCTCGCACAACGGCAACCGTGTCACCGCGCTGCGCTGGGCGCGCTTGCTCCGTGAGCTGGGCCACCGGGTCACGGTGACCACCGCGTGGTCGGGCGTCGCGGCGGATGTGCTCGTGGCGCTGCACGCCCGGCGCAGCGCCGCAGCCGCCCGCGCGTTCACCGCCGCGCACCCGCGGCGCCCGGTGATCGTCGCGCTGACCGGCACCGACCTGTACCAGGACCTCACCGAGTCCCCCGAGACCCAGACGGCCATGGAGGCGGCGGCCGCCCTGGTGGTGCTCCAGCCGCTGGCGCGGACCGCGGTACCCAGCCACCTGCGATCCCGGGTGCACGTGATCCACCAGTCGGTGACCGTCCCCGAGGCCCCGCCCGATGGTGACCGGCCGGGACGCTTCGACGTCGTCTTCCTCGCGCACCTGCGGGCCGTGAAGGACCCGCTGCTGGTGGCCAAGGCGACCCGGCTGCTGCCGGCGGACTCCGCGGTGCGGGTCACCCATCTCGGCGCCGCGCTCGACCGGGACCTCGGTGAGCGGGCGGCGGCCGAGACCGAGGCCAACCCCCGCTATCGCTGGCTCGGCGACCGGCCGCGTGCCGAGGCCCTGACACGCCTGGCCCGCAGCCGCCTGCTCGTGCTGACGTCCCGCCTGGAGGGCGGCGCCAACGTGGTCTCCGAGGCGCTCGCCGCAACCACCCCCGTGCTGTCCACGCGCATCGACGGCTCGGTCGGTCTGCTCGGGAGGGACTACCCCGGCTACTTCCCCGTCGGCGACGCGGGCGCACTGGCGGACCTGCTGCACCGTGCCGCCACCGACGACACGTACCTCGGCGACCTGGCCGCCCACGTGCAGGCGCGCCGCGACCTGGTCGACCCGGTCCGCGAGCGCCGCGCGTGGGCGGACCTGCTGCGCGCCGTCACCGGGTCCATGCCGTGACGTCCCCTCACGACCGGTCGTTGTAGGTTGTCGGCGATCTCACCACGGCTGTTTCTGCCACCATGTGGGGCTCATCGGTACCAGGAGGGTGTCATGCACGGGACGGCCTTGCGGTCTCCGCGCCGGTACGCGGCTGTCAGCGTCGCGGTCGGACTGCTCCTCGCGGCGACGGTCGGGGTCCCGGGAGCGGGGGCGCATCCGGGACACGAGGACCCGCAGAGCGGGGGCATCGGGGTCCAGGTGCACAGCCCCGGCTGGCTGTCCGGGTTCCGCACCGCCAGCCAGTGGGACGGCACGGCGCCGGTGGCGGACCAGAACGCCGACCTGGTCTACGCCGGCACCGGGTGCACGCCGCTTGCCTACGCCACGGTGGAGGTCGCGGGCAAGATCGCCCTGGTCGACGCGGTGGAAGGGCAGGACCTGTTCGACGTCTGCCCGGTCGCGACGTTCAAGCAGAAGATGGAGCTCGCCGAGCAGCTCGGCGCCATCGGGCTCGTCCAGGTCAGCGACACCGACGAGCCGGCACCGGGCAACGCCATCGACTCGGGCATCCCGGGCCTCGAGCTGACCCGCAGTGACGGGGCACCGATCCGTGACGCGGTGCTTGCCGGCGCGGCGGCGGTCAACGTGACCCTCACCTCCACCCACGACCAGGTTGACCTCTCCGAACGGCTGTCGAACGTAGCCTGCGTGGACGGCCGGGCCGACGTGTTCGAGTGCGACGGCATCGACCTGCTCGGGTTCGTGCCGCACGCCGAGTTCGCGGGCGACACCGATTTGCGCCAGTTGCTCGGCGGCGGTGTGAGCGACCTGTGGGGGTGGACCGATCCCGACACCGGCGACGAGTACGTGATCATCGGCAAGACCAACGGGGTCGCGTTCTTCCGCATCACCGACCCCACCGCCCCCGTCCACCTCGGCGAGCTGCCCAACCGGGCGCTGCTGCACCAGCACTGGCACGACATCAAGGTCTACGACGACCACGCGTTCATCGTCAGCGAGTCCAACCCGCACGGGATGGCGGTGTTCGACCTCACCCGGCTGCGCGGCGTGGAAGCGGCGCAGACGTGGACCGAGGACGGCCTCTACCCGCTGCCGGTTGCCGCCCACAACCTGGAGATCAACACCGACACCGGCTTCGCCTACATCGTGGGCGGCAACGCGGCACTGGTCGTGCCCGACCAGTGCCTGTCGGGCCTGCACATGGTCGACGTCTCCACGCCGACGCTGCCGGTGTTCGCGGGCTGCTACACCGAGGAGGGCGGTCCGGGCACGCTCGGGCGCACGCTCGGGGAACCGGTCGACGAGCTCTCCCCTGCCGCCTACGTCCACGACACCCAGTGCGTCCTCTACGACGGCCCGGACACACCCACTACACCGGCCGGGAGCTCTGCTTCAACTCCGCGGAGGACAAGGTCGTCATCGTCGACGTCACCGACAAGCTGACCCCGGTGACCGTGGGCATGACCGACTACCCGAACGTGGGCTACACCCACCAGGGGTGGCTGACCGAGGATCACGCCTACCTGATCGTCAACGACGAGCTCGACGAGGTGACGCACGACATCGACACCCGCACGGTCGTGCTCGACGTGACCAACCTGCAGGAGCCGACGGTGCACGTCGAGCACACCCACGACACGCGCTCGATCACCCACAACAACTACGTCCACGGCGACCGCGTCTACCAGTCGAACTACACCAGCGGGTTGCGGGTGCTCGACACCACGGGCCTGGACGACGCCGATCCGGGCCTGGACGAGGTCGCCTTCTTCGACACCTTCCCGGCGCACGGCGATCCGACGTTCGAGGGCTCCTGGTCGAACTACCCGTTCTTCGAGTCCGGCACGATCGCGGTCAGCGGCATCGACGAGGGGCTGTTCCTGCTGCGCCTCCAGGACAGCGCGGGTGACCCCGAGGAGCCGCTGGTCGCCCTCGGCTGCACGAGCTGCCCGCTCCAGGTCCGCGCGGGCGAGAGCGGCGTGGCGCAGGTCACCCTCCGCAACACCGGGGCGGCCGCCGACACGTACGCGCTCACGCTCGGCCAGCTGCCCGAGCGCTGGCTCGCGGCGGTGGAACCCCAGGAGGTCACCGTGGGCCCGGGCGACACGGCCGAGGTGGCCGTCACCGTCGGGATGCCGCGGCGGACCCCGGCGGGCACGTCCACCCTGACGGTCACCGCGACGTCCACCACCGACCCGGAGGTCGCCGGCGCGGCGCCGGTCGAGGTGCACGTCACCAACGGGCAGCCCTCCAACCCGGGCTCGACCCAGGCTGCCGGCGTGCCCGGCCCGGACACCCGGACGGCAGCCGGACCGACGGGTGCCGACGCCGCGATGGTCGCGGCCGTGGACGACACCGGCGTCCCCCTGCCCGGCGTGGCGCTGGCCTTGCTCCTGCTCGTCGGCGGGTCGACCGTGAGCCGCTACCTCGTCCTCCGGCGACGCTGACAGCCCCAGCCTGCGGGGGTCCCAGCGGCGAACGGTACACCGCGTGAGGGCAACAGGACCCACAGGCAGCGAAGGGGCTGGCGCGGCGGTGGGCGGTCCGGCGGTCGGTCAGGCCGGTCGGGACCCGGGCCTGTGTCGTCCTGGTCGCGGAATCCGCAACCCTGCCTACACAGGCTTGGTGCCCGGGCGGCCGCCACGGCCGCCCGATGGTCGTGCTCTACGACGCGCGCGACCGGGCACACGAAGACGGCCACGTGGTACGCGGGCCCGGCGTCGACGTCGGGACGCCACCCGGCCGTTCGACCACGACGCCTTGACCGGTTGGCCACCGGCACGCGGTAAACACTTGGTCAAGGTTGGGCCCGCGGGGTGTTGCCGGCCACACCGCCTGGCTACGGTGCGCTCCCGCCGACTGAAGACCGAGGAGGACCCATGTCCGAGCCCACCGCCGACATCTGGGGTCACTGCGAGTGGTGCAGCCGCTGGTTCGCCTGCCCCACCTGGTTCGACAAGCACGCTGCCCAGCCCCTGTGTCCCGTCTGCTTGTCCGAGCCCGCAGCGATCGAGAACCGCGCGCTGGTGGTCGACGGGTCCCGCTGACCTTCACAACCCCGGTTAGGGAGGGCTGCGGTGCGGTAGGTTCCCCTGATGCCCGTACCCCCTGACGATGCGTCGCGCCCGCCCGCCGACGGGCACGGCACCGTGGCGGCAGCCATCACCGCCGATACGATCCTTGGGGAGCGCTACCACCTGGAGACCGTGGTCGGGCGGGGTGGTATGGCCGACGTCTACCGCGCCCGCGACCTGGTGCTCGAGCGTGCCGTGGCCGTCAAGGTCGTGCGCGGCGCCGGCGACGACGACACGCGGCGGTTCACCCGCGAGATCCGCGCGATGGCGGCGCTCAGCCACCCGGGGATCGTGCAGCTGTTCGATGCCGGCACCCACCAGGGGAGCCCGTACCTGGTCATGGAGCTGATCGAGGGCACGGACCTGCCGTCCACACTCGCCGCCGGTCCCATGGACGCGACGCGGACCGCGACCCTCGGTCAGGAGCTCGCGCGGGCCCTCGCCCATGCCCACGGGATCGGCATCGTGCACCGCGACGTGAAGCCCGCCAACGTGCTGCTCGGTGCCGACGGTCGCAGCCTCCTGTCCGATTTCGGCATCGCGCGGCTGACCGAGGCCACGCGGCTCACCTCGCCGGGCATGACCGCGGGCACCGCCGGCTACCTGGCGCCAGAGCAGCTGGAGGCTGCCGACGTCGGACCGGCGGCCGACGTCTACGCGCTCGGTCTGGTGCTGCTCGAAGCCCTGACCGGGCGCAAGGAGTTCACGGGCACTGCGGTCGAGGCCGCCATGGCCCGCCTGCAACGCGACCCGGTCGTGCCGGACGACCTGCCAGCGCCCTGGCCCGGGCTCCTGGCGGCGATGACGGCCCGCGATCCTGCACCGCGCCCCAGCGCGACGGAGGTGGCGACGTGGCTGTCCACCGGCCAGGCGCCGGCGGACTCGGGGCAGCCCGCCGACGCCACCGCCGACGCCACCGCCGAGCAGACGATGACTCTGCCGCGCCGACCCCCAGCCACCACGGCGGCCCCGGCCGCCGGGAGCGGGCCCGGGCGTCGCGCGGTCGCGGGCGTGGTCGCGCTGCTGGTCATCGCCGCCGCGCTCGTCGCGGTCGTGCTCGCCAACCCCGGCGGCACGCCGGGCCAAGATTCCCCACCGCCGCCCGCTGCGGAGGGCACCCTGCCCGCCGAGCTCGACGAGGCGATGCGCCGGCTCGAGGAGAGCGTGCGCCCGTGAGTCGGGTGGTGGCGCTGCTCGTCGCGGTCGGCCTCCTGTGGGGGTGCAGCGCGGGGGCCCTGTCCGACGAGGCCGCGCAGGACCTCCAGCGGCACACCGCGGCCGTGCGCGCTGCCGCGGAGGCCGGGGACCCCGAGGCCGCGATGCAGGCGCTCGACGACCTGCGGACGGCGCTGGATACCCGCCGTGCCGCCGGTGAGGTCACCGATGCCCGCGCCGGGGAGATCGCCGCTGCCGCCGAGGAGGTCGCCGGCCTGCTCCCGGCCACCCCGGGCGAGGGCGAGGAAGCCCCGACCCCCCAGCCGACGTCGTCCGAACCCGCCCCCATCGAGGAGCCCCCACCGCCACCACCGCCGGCCCCCGAGGAGGGGGGCGACGGCGGGGACGGCGGGGACGGCGAGGAGGGGGGCGACGGCGGGAACGACGGGGACGGGGACGGCGGCGACGGGGACCGGGACGGCGACGGGGACGGCGACGAGAACGACGGCGGCGACGAGGACGGCGACGTCGGCCCCGGCGATGATGATGATGACGACGAGGACGGGGACAGGCCGCGCGGTCCGGACGGCGAAGGCCCACCGGGCCAGGGCTGACACGTGGCGTTGAGGATCAGGGCCGCGTGGTGGCCCTGATCCTGCACAGCCCGGCAACCGGTCAGACGGGGACCCGGGTGCCAGACTCGGGGGCGTGAGCATCCCCCTTCTCGCACACGGTTTCGGCGACATCGGCGACCTGCCGGTGACGCTGCCCGTGCTGCTGGCGGTCGCCGGGGGCGCGGTCATGGGCACCGCCGCGCTGCTCGGGGCGCGGGCGACGGGCAGCGGCCGCGCCCGCCCGGGCCGGCGTCTGCCTGCGGGTGTCACCGCGGTCGCCGACCACCCGGTGGCGCGCGGCCTGCTGCGCGCCGGCGCGGCAGCCCTGCTCGGCCTGGCGGCCGTGACGGCGGCCCTGGGTGCCGACGACTTCCTCACCAACCCCGCGCCGGCGCTCTTCTTCGCCGCCTTCTGGGTGGGCGTGCTGCTGGTGGGGTCGGTGCTGCTCGGGCCCGTGTGGCGGGTCGCGAACCCGCTGCGGGCGGTCTCCGGCGGCCTCGCCCGCCTCTCGGGTGATCCCCACGACCGGCTGGTGCGACCGCTGCCGGAGCGTCTGGGCGTGTGGCCGGGAGCAGCCATGCTCGCCGTGGTGGTGTGGGCGGAGCTGGTGGCGACCCGCCGGCCGATCACCGTCCTGGTCCTGCTCGCCGCCTACGCCCTCACCCAGGTGGGCGCCGCGGCGGTGTACGGGCGCGCCTGGTACCGCCACGGGGACGGCTTCCAGGTCTACTCGACGATGGTGGGGTGGCTCGCGCCGCTCGGCCGCGATCCTGGCGGGGCCCTAGTGGTGCGCAGCCCCCGGCGTCGCCTGGCCGCGTTGGAGGCCCCCGCCGGTCTGCTCGCGGTCGTGGCCGTGCTGCTCGGCGGGCACCTGTTCGACAGCCTGAGCGACACCCTGGCGTGGCAGCAGGTGCTCTTCGGACGCCCCCGCGCCGCCCTGCAGACCGCGGGCCTGGCCGCGTGCATCGGCGCGGTCGGCGCCCTGGGCGCCGGCGTGACACGCGCCCGGTTCCTGCGCCCGGCACTGGTGCCCCTGGTGGTGGCGTACGGTGTCGCGCACCACTTCGGCCCGCTGCTCGTCGAGCTCCAACACGCGGCCATCACCCTGTCCGACCCGTTCGGCCGGGGCGCTGACCTGCTCGGGCTGACCGGGCGGGAGGTCACCTACGAGGCGGTCCCCGCCGCCCTGGCCGCCGTGAGCCAGCTCGTCGCCTTCATCGGCTTCCACGTCCTGGCGGTGGTCGTGGCCCACGACCGGGCGTTCGCCCGTTACGACCCGCGGGGGGCCCGCGCCGTGCAGTTCCCGCTGCGGGTCCTGCTCGTGGTGTCGGTCGTGGGCGGCGTGGCCCTGCGCTTCGCCGGTCCTGGGTAGGGTGCGGGCCATGGATGACCAACCTCGACAGCCCTACCCCGGCCACATCGCGCGGTTGGCGGCCCGGATCGAGGCCGACATGGCCGCGGCCGAACCACTCGGCTCGCCGCACGACGGCGCCCCCGCCGAGCTGCGCACCGCGGTGAGCTCGGCGGTGGAACGGCGGACCGACGACCTGATCGCGCTGTCCCACGAGGTCCACGCCCACCCCGAGGTCGGTTTCACCGAGCATCGCGCCGTGGCCGCCGTCGCCCGGTTGCTCGGCGAGCACGGCCACGATGCCGAGGTGGGGGCGTTCGGCCTGCCCACCGCCCTGCGCGCCCGCGTCGGCGCGGGTCACCCGCGGGTGGCCGTGATCGCCGAGTACGACGCACTCCCCGGCATCGGGCACGCCTGCGGCCACAACGTGATCTGCGCCACCGCCGTCGGCGCCTTCCTGGCCCTTGCCGACACGGCCGCCGACCTCGGGGGGTCGGTCGAGCTGATCGGAACACCGGCCGAGGAGGGCGGGGGCGGCAAGGAGCTCATCGCCCAGGCCGGCGGGTTCGACGAGATCGACGTGGCGGTGATGGCGCACCCGTCGGGATTCGACGTGGCCGAGCACCGCTGGCTCGGGGTCCGCCAGGTCGAGGTGGTCTACCGCGGCCGGGCGGCGCACGCCTCCCTGACGCCGTTCCTCGGGGTGAACGCGCTCGACGCAGCGGTGGCGGCCTACACCGGGATCGCCCAGCTGCGCCAGCACATGCTGCCCGGGGACCGGATGCACGGCATCATCACCGACGGCGGCCAGCGGCCCAACATCGTGCCGGACCGCGCGGCGGCCACGTTCTACCTGCGCTCCTCCGAGCCCGACACGCTGGTCGAGCTCAGCGAACGCGCCGACGCCATCTTCCAGGCCGCTGCCGCCGCCAGCGGTGCCGCGGTCGACGTCACCTGGGACCCGTGCCCGACGTACCTGCCCGTGCGCAGCAACCACGCCCTGGCCGCGCGCTACGCCGCGAACATGGCCGCTCGGGGCCGGCGCGTCCTGCCGGCCGGAATCGTGCCGCTGGACCTGGCCGGGTCCACCGACATGGGCAACGTCAGCGTCCGCGTCCCGTCGATCCACCCGTTCCTGGCGATCTCCCCGCCCGAGGTCACGATCCACACCCCCGACTTCGCGCACTGGGCCGCCAGCGACCTGGCCGACCGCGGCACCGTGGACGGGGCCACGGCCCTGGCGCTGACCGCGGCCGACTACCTCACCGACGCCGCCTTGCGCGAGGCCGTCCACGACGAGTTCGATGCCGCCGGCGGCGTGGTCGACGTGGACGCCCTCCTCGCCACGGCCGGCCGGCCACCCCCACCGTGGCGGGGTGGCCCGGCCACCTCCCCGGGCGGGTAGCCCGGCCAGACCCCCACCCCCACCGTGGCGGGGTGGCCCGGCCACCTCCCCGGGCGGGTAGCCCGGCC
>JBBDQS010000142.1 GCA_040905805.1 Egibacteraceae bacterium
CCTCCTCGACGAGAACTTCCCCCTCCAGCTCTACCGGCGCCTCGGCGATGCCGGCCACGAGGCCGAGCACATCATCGCCCTCGGCCTGCGGGGCCTCTCCGACGACGCCATCCGCCGACGGCTGGCCACCGAGGCCGACCTGTTGTTCCTCACCCAGGACACCGAGTTCGCAGACCTGGTGCCCGACATCGTGGCCACCGTCATGATCTCCCGGGTCCCCCAGGCCATCCCCATCACCCGACGAGTCGAGCTGTGGGAGCAGGCCATCGACGGCTTCCTTCTGCACCCCATCCCGGGAAGGCTCTTCGAGGTGCTCGGCGACGGACGGGTGGTGGCCTGGGACTTCCGGCCGTGACCGTCACCGTCGAAGCCGCCGTCGCCGTCGGCTGGCTCCCCGGGTGTCGCCGGGATCGGGACCCCCGCCTTGGCGACGACATTGACCGGTCCGGGCCCATCGAGGCCGGCGACAGCCTCTGCGCAGTGCCGATCATCAGGCTCTGCGCCGGTCGAGCCGACGGAGACGCCGGAGGGTCCCGAGCTTCAGCGTCCGGTCGCCGGTAAGGACCACGTTCCCGTCAGGCCGCGGCGGCCATGGAGGGCTTGGTCGACGCCGGATGGACCGTCGAACCGGCCAAGGGCAAGAGCCACGCCGCATCCATCGCCAAGTGCCCGCATGGGTGTTCCACAAGTCGATCAACAGAAAGCCGAAGAACCCCGACCGGCGCCGCAACGGCGATGGAGCGCTGGCCCGGCACGTGCGCGAAGGGAACGAACTGGTGGCGGAGTGGACCTTCACCTTGATCGTCGACCGGCCCGTGGGTGACCGCGACGACGAGATCTTCGTTGCGCTCGACGGCTATGCGTTCGCGGTCGGCGAGGAGCACGGCGCCTGGGTCGTCGAGTGTGCGGGGGAGTACCCGCGCTACCGCGACCTGCTGCTCGGCTGCATCGCGACCCTGTCGTTGGACCTCGACATCGAGACCCTCGCTGTCCAGGACGAGGGTGACGAGGTCACCATCCAAGAGATCGCTGACCGGATCGGCAAGAGCCGCGAGGCCATCGCCAAGTACTCGCGTGGCGAACTGAAGTCAGCGACGGAGCCGTTCCCGCCGCCGGTGCGCAACACGAGGTGGGGCGCCCGCTGGCCGTGGCCGGACGTCTCGACCTGGCTGCTCCGCAACACCGACTGGTCCACCGAGGACGACGAGGTGCACCGCGTCAACGTCGGGGTGAACGCCCTGCTCCGCGCCCGCCGCGAGCTACCCGACCTTGAGTGGGTCAATGTCCTGCCACGCCTCAGCCGAGTGGCAGCCTGAGGTCCGGACCTCTCATGGGCCGTACCAGCCCCTACCCAGGATTCCCGTCGATTACGGTGCTACCGCGCGCCCGGCTGCTGGCCGCCCAGCACGATCAATCACGCGGGCGCGCGCGGACCGATGCAGTTCCTCGGCTCCACCTGGCGCTCCTCCGCTGGACGCTACGAGCTGGACGTGGCCGGCCCTGTCGCTCACGCGCACGGTCATCCCGGGGGAGGGGGACGACGGGCGCGGGAGGGCGCCACCCGTGGGGGCTCGTCGGGCATCTTGGGGTACACCGGCGGCCACGGCGCGTCGTGCAGACCGGCGGCGCGGTCGCGCTCGTGCAGCTCCAGGAGCGGATCGAGTGACTGGGGCGCGGCGTCAGCCCACGGGTCACCGTCGCGGGCGAGTCGGTCGGGGACCGTGGCGATCGTCAGCTCGTCGGGATCCACGTCGTCCAGCTCGGACCAGCGCAGGGGCGTCGAGACCTGGGCCCCCGCACGGGCCCGGACGCTCCAGGCGCCGAACACGGTCTTGTGCGGTGCGTTCTGGTTGTAGTCGACGAAGACGCGCTCGCCGCGCTCCTCCTTCCACCACGCCGCGGTGACCAGGTCGGGATGGCGGCGCTCCAGCTCGCGGGCGAGGGCGACCGCCGCCGCGCGCACCTGGTAGGAGTCCCACCGGGGCTGCAGTCGCGCGAAGACGTGCAACCCGCGGTTGCCGGTGGTCTTCACGTAGGGCGTGATGCCCTGCTCGTCGAGCAGGGCGCGCACCGCGTGCGCCGCCGCGCGCACCATCGCGAACGTCACCCCTGGCTGCGGGTCGAGGTCGATGCGCAGCTCGTCGGCGTGCTCGGGGTCCGCGGCCAGGAACGGCCAGACGTGGAAGCCGAGGCAGCCGAGGTTGACCGCCCAAACCACGTGGGCGAGGTCGGTGGCGACCAGCGCCCGTGAGGGCGTGCCGTTGACCGTGGTCACCACCGTCGTGTCCAGCCACTCCGGGGCGTTCTTGGGGACGCGCTTCTGGAAGAACGACGGCCCGCCGGCGCCCTTGGGGAACCGCTGCAGGAGCACCGGGCGTCCGCCCATCGCGGCCAGCAACCCCCCGTGCACGGCCGTGTAGTAGCGCACGAGGTCGAGCTTGGTCTCCCCGCGCTCGGCAAAGATGACCCGACCCGGGGAGGACACCGCCATCTGGTGACCGTCCAGGTGCAGCTGGATCTCGTCCTTCGCCTCTGTCACGACCGCCACTCTAGACCCCGGGAAGTCGTCGAATTGCCTCTTCCCAGACCATCGTCCGCCGCCTATCGTGCGGGACGCAGAGGACCATGACGTGACGGCAACAGGAGCTGCCCATGCCACGGATCAGTGTCCGCATCGACGGCGTCACCTACGAGGACGAGGTCGAGGCCCGTCTGCTGTTCGTGCACTACCTGCGCGACAAGATCGGCCTGACCGGCACCAACATCGGGTGCGACACCTCCAACTGCGGAGCGTGCACCGTCCTGCTCGACGACCACAGCGCCAAGAGCTGCACGATGCTGGCGGTGCAGGCCGACGGCAGCGAGGTCACCACCATCCAGGGGCTCGCCGCAGGCAACGGGGCCGGTTCGGCCGAGGACTGGCACCCGCTGCAGACAGCCTTCCACACCGAGCACGGTCTGCAGTGCGGCTACTGCACCCCGGGGATGATCATGGCCTCGGTGGACCTCCTCGCCGAGAACCCTGATCCCACCGACGACGAGATCCGCCACGGTCTCGAGGGCAACCTGTGCCGCTGCACGGGCTACCAGAACATCGTCGCATCGGTCCGCACCGCCGCGCAGGAGATGCGCAGCCGCACGGAAGGGGCGCAGCAATGAGCAAGGTCGATCCCGACACCATCGCCGAGGAGGCCGCGCGCGCGGACCGCTCCGCCGCCGACGAGGGCGAAGGGGCCAGCGTCGGCGCCCGTCGCCTGCGCAAGGAGGATGCGAAGCTGGTCACCGGCCAGACCAAGTGGACCGACAACATCCAGCTGCCCGGGATGCTGCACATGGCCGTGGTCCGCAGCCCCATGGCGCACGCCAAGATCGTGAGCGTCGACGTCTCCGCCGCTCGTGAGCAGCCGGGGGTGATCGCCGCCTTCACGGGCGCCGATCTGGCCGAGGAGTACGGAGGGTTGCCGACCGTCTGGACCGTGACCCCCGACATGGCCAGCCCGACCCATCTGCCGCTGGCGACCGACAAGGTCCGCTACGTCGGCGACGGTGTCGCGGTGGTCGTGGCGCGCGACCGCTACAGCGCGGCTGACGCCATCGAGGCCGTCGACGTCGACTACGAGCCCCTGGACGCGGTCGTGGACATGGAGGACGCGCTGGCGGGGGGAGCGCTGGTCCACGACGAGGTCGACAACAACCTGTGCTTCGACTTCCACATGCCGACCGGTGCGGACATCGACGAGACGTTCGCCGCCGCGGACGTGGTCGTGGAGCGTCGTTTCATCCAGCAGCGGCTGATCCCCACCGCGATCGAGCCACGGGCGGTCGTCTGCGAGCCGATCGCCGCCGCCGACGAGTTCACGCTCTACTCCGCGACCCAGGTGCCCCACATCCTGCGGGTCATGCTGGCGACGGTCACCGGCCTGCCCGAGCACAAGATCCGGGTGGTCGCCCCCGATGTCGGCGGCGGGTTCGGGTCCAAGCTGAACGTCTACGCCGAGGAAGTCCTCGCGCTGGTCGTGGCCAAGCGCCTGGGTCGTCCGATCAAGTGGACCGAGTCGCGCAGCGAGGGCTATCAGGCCACCATCCATGGCCGCGACCAGATCCAGGACATCGCCATCGCGGCGTCCTCGGACGGGACGATCAAGGGCATCAAGGTCGACCTGAAGGCCGACATGGGCGCCTACCTGCAGCTCGTCACGTCGGGGGTGCCGATCCTCGGCGCGTTCATGTACTGCGGCATCTACAAGATGGACGCCTACGACTTCCGCTGCAAGGGCGTCTTCACGACCAAGACCCCGACGGACGCCTACCGCGGCGCGGGCCGGCCCGAGGCGACCTTCGCCCTCGAGCGCATCGTGGACGAGCTGGCGGTCGAGCTCGGCATGGAGCCGCTGGAGCTGCGGCGCAAGAACTGGATCCGCCACGAGGAGTTCCCCCACACGACGGTGGCGGGCCTCACCTACGACTCGGGCAACTACGAGGCCGCCACCGAGCGCGCGCTGGAGCTGTTCGACTACGACGGGCTGCGCCGGGAGCAGGCCGAGCGCCGCGAGCGCGGCGACCGTGTGCAGCTCGGCCTGGGCATCTCCACCTTCACCGAGATGTGCGGGCTGGCGCCGTCGCGGGTGCTCGGCAGCCTGAGCTACGGGGCAGGCGGCTGGGAGTCCGCCACCGTGCGGTTGCTGCCCACCGGCAAGGCCGAGGTCGTGACCGGAACCAGCCCCCACGGCCAGGGCCACGTCACGTCGTGGAGCCAGATCGCCGCCGACGTGCTCGGGGTCCCCTTCGACGACGTCGACGTGGTGCACGGCGACACGAAGATGTCGCCCGCCGGCATGGACACCTACGGCTCACGGTCGCTGGCGGTCGGGGGGATCGCGGTGCACAAGGCCGCGGAACGGCTGATCGAGAAGGCTCGCAAGCTCGCGGCGCACATGCTGGAGGCCGCCGAGGACGACCTGGAGTTCGCCGACGGGTCGTTCCGGGTGCGCGGCTCGCCCGAGGCCGCAAAGACCATCCAGGACGTCGCGCTGGCGGCCTTCGCTGCGCACGACCTGCCCGAGGGCACGGAGCCGACGCTGTCCAGCGACTACACGTTCGATCCGGAGAACTTCTCCTACCCCCACGGCACCCACCTGTGCGCCATCGAGGTCGACACCGAGACCGGGCGGGCGACCATCCGCTCGTACGTCGCCGTCGACGACGTCGGCAAGGTCATCAACCCCCAGATCGTCGAGGGGCAGGTCCATGGGGGCCTGGCGCAGGGCATCGCGCAGGCGCTCTACGAGGAGGCCATCTACGACCTCGACGGCAACCTCGTCACGGGGACGCTGGTCGACTACTACGTGCCTGGCGCACCGGACCTGCCGGTCTACACGACGGACCGCACGGAAACCCCGTCGACCTCCAACCCCCTGGGGGTGAAGGGCGTGGGCGAGGCCGGCACGATCGCCTCGACGCCCGCGGTCGTGAACGCGGTGCTCGACGCGGTCCGCCATCTCGGCGTGCACGACGTCCGCATGCCGTGCACACCCGAACGGGTGTGGCGGGCGCTACAGGAGGCCGACGGCCAGGGAGGTGCACGGTGATCCCCGCAACGTTCGACTACGTCCGGGCCGGGTCAGTCGGGGATGCCGTCGCCGCGCTGGCCGAGCACGGGGACGAGGCCAAGGTGCTGGCCGGTGGCCACAGCCTGCTGCCGCTCATGAAGCTGCGTCTGGCCGTGCCCGCCGTGATCGTCGACGTGGGGCGCATCGAGGGCCTGCGCGGCGTCCGGGAGGACGGCGACACGCTGGTCATCGGGTCGCTCACCACCCACCACGCGGTCGCCCACGACGACCTGGTGCGCCGCCACGTCCCCGTGCTGGCGCAGACCACGGCGACCGTGGGCGACCCGCAGGTCCGTCACCGCGGCACCCTCGGCGGTGCCCTGGCGCACGGTGACGCGGCCGGCGACCTGCCGGCGGCCGCCGTCGCGCTGCGTGCGGAGCTGGTCGCACAGGGCCCGAACGGCCGCCGGACGATCCCCGCCGCGGAGTTCTTCGTCGACTACCTGGAGACCGCGCTCGCCGACGACGAGGTCCTGGTGGAGGTGCGCATCCCCAAGCTGGGTGACGGATGGTCCGGCGCATACCAGAAGTTCAACCGGGTCGCGCAGGCGTGGGCGATCGTCGGCGCCTGTGCCCTGGTGCACCGGGACAACGGCCAGATCAGCGAGGCGCGGGTCGTCCTGACGAACATGGCCACGACGCCGGTGCAGGCACGGCAGACCGAGCAGGCCTTGGTCGGCGCCGCCGTCGGGGACCTGGCAGACGCCGCCGCTCTGGCCGGGGAGGACACCGATCCGCCCGGGGACCTGAATGCGCAGCCGGACTACCGACGCCACCTCGCACGCGTCCTCACCCGGCGTGCCCTGGAGCACGCGACCTCCGGTTGAGCGACGACCAGGGCCTGCTCCCCGCCGGGGTCGACAGCCCGGCGGCGCTGCAGGCCCTTCTCGACGAGCACGCGTACCTGGCCGACATCGGGCTGGCGACGGCCTGCTACCTGGCGTTGCGCCTGCACCGGCCGCTGTTCCTGGAGGGGGAGGCTGGCGTCGGCAAGACCGAGGTGGGCAAGACCTTGGCTGTGCTGCTCGACGCTCCGCTCCTGCGCCTGCAGTGCTACGAGGGGCTCGACGCCAGCCAGGCCCTCTACGACTGGGACTTCCCCCGCCAGCTGCTGCACCTGCGCGCCGCCGAGGCGGCCGGTGCGGCGTCTGATGTGGCTGCGTTGGAGCAGTCCCTGTACGACCGACGGTTCCTCATCGCTCGCCCCCTGCTCGCCGCGCTCGAGACCACGCCGTGCGTCCTGCTGATCGACGAGATCGACCGTGCCGACGACGAGTTCGAGGCGTTCCTGCTGGAGGTCCTCAGCGATTTCACCGTCTCGATCCCCGAGTTCGGCACCGTGCGGGCGACGACCCCGCCCGTTGTCGTGGTCACGTCCAACCGCACCCGTGAGGTGCACGATGCGCTGAAACGGCGCTGCTACTACCACTGGCTCGGGCATCCCGGGTTCGCCCGCGAGGTCGCCATCGTGCAGCGCCGACAACCCCAGGCGAGCCACCGGCTGGTCGAGCAGGTGGCGGCGGCCGTGCAGGCGCTACGCGGTGCCGACCTGCTCAAGCCTCCCGGGGTGGCCGAGACCATCGACTGGACCCAGGCGCTCGTCGCGTTGGGGGCCGACGGGCTCGACGCCGAGCTGGCGACCGCGACGCTCGGGTCCGTGCTCAAGTACCGCGAGGACCAGGAGCGCGCCCAGACCCTCGACCTCGGACGGTTCCTGCGCGATACAGCGGGGGGTTCCTAGGGTGGACGGAGCCAGGCTCCCGACCGGGGTCACGGATGCGGTGGCGACCGTGGTCGGCCTCGCCCGCACGCTGCGCGCCGCGGGCGTGCCCGCCAGCCCGGACCGTGCGCAGCAGTGCGTCCGGGCACTGGCCGTCCTGGACCCGGCACGGCGCAGCGACGTGTACTGGGCGGGGCGCCTGTGCCTCTGTGCCGGACCCGACGACCTCCGGCGCTACGACCGGGTCTTCGAGGCGTACTTCGCCGGCGTGACCGTCGTGGAGCGCCGGGTGCACGCACCCCCGGCACGTGTGCTCCGACCGGCCGGGGGTGACCCCGACGCCGCCCCGGGCGCCGAGGGCGAGGAGGTCACGGTCACGGCCGCGAGCGCCAGCGCCGTCGAGGTGCTGCGCAACCGTGACATCGGCCGGCTCGACCAGGGCGAGCGGGAGGAGCTGGCTCGCCTGCTGACGGCCTTGCGAATGCCCGGGGAGACCCGCCACAGCCGGCGCCTGCACCCGGCCGCCCGGGGCAGGATCGATCGGGCCCGGACAGTCCGCGAGCTGCTCGCCCGCGGTGGCGAGCCCGCGCGGCTGCGCCACCGGGTGCCCCGACCGCGGCCGCGCCGGGTGGTGCTGCTCGTCGACGTGAGCGGCTCGATGAGCGCGTATGCCGATGCCCTGCTGCGGTTCGCCCATGCCGCGACTCGGCGGGGCTCGGCGCCGACCGAGGTCTTCACCATCGGCACACGGCTCACGCGGGTGACCCGCGAGATGAGCCACCGCGACCCGGACACCGCCCTGGCCGCGGTGGCCGGCGCCGTCCCCGACTGGTGCGGGGGCACGCGCCTGGGCGAGCTGGTGAAGGAGTTCCTCGACCGCTGGGGCCAGCGGGGCACCGCTCGCGGTGCGATCGTGGTGATCCTGTCCGACGGGTGGGAACGGGGCGACGCGACCGTGCTGGGCGAGCAGATGCAACGCCTGGCGCGGCTCGCGCACCGGGTGGTGTGGGCCAATCCGCGCAAGGCCGCGCCCGGCTACAGGCCTCTCGCGGCGGGAATGGCGGCCGCCCTGCCCCACGTTGACGACTTCGTGCAGGGTCACAGCCTGGCGGCGCTGGAGCGGTTGGCGGCCCACGTCGCCCGGCCCGGTGGGAGGGGCGTGGATCCGTGAAGGAGATCCTGGAGCAGCTGAGCCGCTGGCACGAAGCCGGCACACCGGTCGCGCTGGCACGGGTCACCGGCGTCAGCAGATCCGCACCCCGCCAGCCTGGAGCGGCCATGGCCGTCACCGCCCAGGGGGAGGTCGCCGGCAGCGTGTCGGGCGGCTGCGTCGAAGGCGCCGTGGTCGAGCTGAGCCAGCAGGTGCTCGCCACCGGCGAGCCGGTCAAGGTGACCTACGGCATCAGCGACGACGACGCCTTCGCCGTCGGGCTCACCTGCGGAGGCGAGCTGGACGTGTTCGTGCAGCCCCTCGATGGCATCGCCGGCTTCGATCGGCTGGTCGCCGCGGTCGGGGACGACCAGCCCGTCGCCCTGGCGACCGTGGTCGAGACCGGGGGCCACGATCCCCCCGGCGCCACGGCGGTCATCACACCCGACGGGGTCGAGGGCAGCCTCGGCAGGGACGGTCTCGACGTCGCCGGGGTGGACGACGCGCGCGGGATGCTCGGGCAGGGCCAGACGGGTCTGCGGCGCTACGGCGCCGGCGGCGAACGTCGGGTCGACGACCTGATGGTCTTCGTCCACTCGTTCGCGCCGCCCCCGCGGATGTTCGTGTTCGGCGCGATCGACTTCGCCACCGCGGTCGCGCGGATCGGGGTGTTCCTCGGCTACCGGGTGACGGTGTGCGACGCACGGGAGCGCTTCGCGACCCGCCAACGCTTCCCGGACGCCCACGAGATCGTCGTGGACTGGCCGCACCGCTTCCTCGCCCGCACGGCCGTCGACGCGCGCACGGTGATCTGCGTGCTGACCCACGACCCCAAGTTCGACGTGCCGGTGCTGGAGATCGCACTGCGCACCGGCGCCGCCTACGTGGGGGCCATGGGCAGCCGGCGCACCCACGCTGACCGGTTGGACCGGCTGCGTGAGCGGGGGCTGAGTGACGTGGAGCTGGCACGCCTGCACTCGCCGATCGGCCTGGACATCGGCGCGCGCACCCCCGAGGAGACCGCCGTGTCCGTCGCCGCCGAGCTCGTCCAACAGCGATGGGGTGGGTCGGGCCTGCCGCTGCGTCGCACCGACGGGACCATCCACGGCGACGCGCCCAACCGCGACGATGTCTTCGTCGAGCCATGAGGGGCCCGGTCGCCGGGATGCTGCTCGCCGCGGGAGGGGGGCGACGGCTCGGCGGTCCCAAGGCACTCGTCCAGATGGACGGGGAGCCGCTCGTCGAGCGCGGCGTCCGGCTCCTGGTCGACGGTGGCTGCGATCCGGTGGTCGTGGTGCTCGGAGCGGCCGCTGACGCGGTCCTGAGCCAGTGCCACCTGCACCCGGCCAGGCCGGTGGTCAACCACCGGTGGGCGCGGGGGATGAGCACGTCCCTGCGCGAGGGTCTGGACGCGCTCGAGGCGAGCGCCGCCGGCGCCGTGGTCGTGGCGCTGGCCGACCAACCCCAGGTCGGCCCGGAAGCGGTCAGACGCCTTGCCGCGGCATGGCGCGACGGGGGTCGGCTCGTCGTGGCGGCCTACGCCGGCTCGCCCCGCAACCCCGTGCTCGTCGACCGGGCGTGGTGGCCGTCGGCGTGGGCGGCGGCAACCGGGGACCAGGGGGTCCGCGCGCTGCAGCACGCTCGACCCGAGCTCGTCACCCTCATAGAGTGCGGCGACACGGGCAGCGCCGCCGACCTGGACACCGCCGAGGACCTCGCGGCCCTCGGCGGCCGGCTGCCCGACACCAGCACCGACGACGCCGACTGCAGGAGTGACCCATGAAGCTCGAGCATTCGTTCACCGTGCCCGTCCCCGTCGAGGAGGCCTGGGCTGTCCTGCGCGACGTGGAGCGCATCGCCCCCTGCATGCCGGGGGCGACCATCGACGCCGTGGACGGCGACGAGTTCAGCGGCCGCGTGAAGGTGAAGGTCGGGCCGATGACGGTCACCTACAAGGGGAACGCGCGTTTCGCCGACGTCGACGAGCAGGGTCACCGCGCGACGATCGAGGCGTCGGGCAAGGAGGCGCGGGGCAGCGGAACCGCTCGCGCAACCATCACCGCGGAGCTCACGGCGAGTGGCGAGCACACCGACGTCGCGCTGACCACCGACCTGACCATCACCGGCAAGCCAGCGCAGTTCGGCCGTGGCGTGATGGCCGACGTCGGCGGCAAGCTCGTGAACCAGTTCGCCGACTGCCTGTCGTCGGAGCTCGCCAGGACGGAGCAGCCCACCGAGGGTGCGCAGGACGGCGCAACCGAAGTCGGCGGCACCGAGCCGCCCGTGCGGGCCTCCCAGGGTCAGGACAAGGCCGCCGCTGCCCGGCCGAGCCCGGAAGCGATCGACCTGTTCGATGTCGCGGGGAGCTCAGTCGGCAAGCGTCTGGCACCTGTCGTCGCCGCGCTGGCCGTGGTGGGCCTGGTCGTCTGGTACCTGCGGCGCCGGTCCTCCTGACGCCCGTCACTATCATGGCCGCATGACCACGAGCCCCGTGCGGACCACCCCCCGGCAGTTCGAGGTGGTCAGCGAGTTCGAGCCCGCCGGCGACCAGCCCCGGGCGGTCGAGGGTGTCGCCGACGCGGTGGAGCGCGGGGAGGTCGACACGGTCCTGCTCGGCGTCACCGGGTCCGGCAAGACCTTCACCGCCAGCAAGATCGTCGAGGCGGTCCAGAAGCCCACGCTCGTGATCGCTCCCAACAAGACGCTGGCCGCCCAGCTCGCGGGGGAGTTCCGGGAGTTCTTCCCCCACAACGCCGTCGAGTACTTCGTCAGCTACTACGACTACTACCAGCCCGAGGCGTACATCCCCTCGACCGACACCTACATCGAGAAGGACAGCTCGATCAACGACGAGGTCGAGCGGCTGCGCCACCGCGCGACCATGGCGCTGCTGACCCGACCCGACGTCCTGATCGTGGCCAGCGTCTCGTGCATCTACGGCCTCGGGTCACCCGAGGAGTACGGCAAGCATGTGCTGCGCCTCGTCGCGGGGGAGGACCACGACTTCGACGGGGTCCTGCGCAAGCTCGTGCACCTGCTCTACGAGCGCAACGAGCTCAACTTCGTGCGCGGCAAGTTCCGGGTCCGGGGCGACACCCTGGAGGTGCAGCCGGCCGACTCGGAGCTGGCGTACCGCGTGGAGTTCTTCGGTGACACGGTGGATCGGATCACCCGTCTGGATCCGCTGACGGGGGAGATCGTGAACGAGGTCGCCGAGGCCTGGATCTTCCCCAACTCGCACTACGTCGCGAGCCCCGAGCGGATGCAGCGGGCGGTCACCACCATCGAGGACGAGCTGCGCGAGCGCCTCGGGGAGCTGGAGCGCGCCAACAAGCTGCTGGAGGCGCAACGCCTGCGGATGCGCACCAGCTACGACCTGGAGATGATGCGCGAGATCGGCTTCTGCTCGGGCATCGAGAACTACTCGCGCCACATCGACGGGCGCACCCCCGGCGAGGCGCCGCACACGCTGATCGACTACTTCCCCGACGACTTCCTCCTGGTCGTGGACGAGTCGCACGTGACGATCCCCCAGGTCGGCGGGATGTACGAGGGCGACCGGTCACGCAAGCAGACCCTCGTCGAGCACGGCTTCCGGCTGCCCAGCGCGCTCGACAACCGCCCGCTGCGCTTCGAGGAGTTCCGCGACCGTGTGCCCCGGACCCTGCACGTCTCGGCCACGCCGGGCCCCTTCGAGCGGCGCGTCGCGGGCACGGTCGTGGAGCAGGTCATCCGGCCCACCGGCCTGGTCGACCCGGAGGTCGTCGTGCGTCCCACGAAGGGCCAGATCGACGACCTCATCGGCGAGATCCGCGGACGCGCCGATGCCGACCAGCGCGTGCTCGTGACCACGCTCACCAAGAAGATGTCCGAGGACCTGACCGACTACCTGCTGGAGTCGGGCATCCGGGTGCGCTACCTGCACTCGGAGATCGACACCGTGCAGCGCATCGAGATCCTTCGCGAGCTGCGCCTGGGGGAGTTCGACGCGCTCGTCGGCATCAACCTCCTGCGGGAGGGCCTTGACCTGCCCGAGGTGTCGCTGGTGGCGATCCTCGACGCCGACAAGGAGGGGTTCCTGCGCAGCGAGACCTCCCTGATCCAGACGATCGGTCGCGCGGCGCGCAACGTCGCCGGTGAGGTGATCATGTACGCCGACCAGATCACCGACTCGATGCGGCGGGCGATCGACGAGACGAACCGCCGCCGCGCCATCCAGGTGCAGTTCAACACCGACCACGGCATCGACCCCCAGACGATCCGCAAGAAGGTCGGCGACATCATCCAGATGGCGCGAGCCGCGGAAGCGGGCATGCCCTACAAGGCGGCGGTGCCCGACCTGAAACGGCGGCGACGGCGCGGCGGTGACGACACCCCCGACGTCAGCGAGCTTCCGCAGGAGGACCTCGCCAAGCTCATCCAGTCGCTCAGCGACGAGATGCACGAGGCATCAGCCGACCTGCGCTTCGAGTACGCCGCCCGGCTGCGCGACGAGGTCGCCGGCCTGAAGCGCGAGCTGCGCGCCATGCGCGAGGGCATGGGCTGAGCCCCGCACCTGATGGTGCGGGGCTCAGGGGTGCTGATCCCACCTGTCGCAGACGACCAGGCGTCTGCGACAGGTGACCGTGGGCCAGGCCTCTAGATGCCGACCCAGGTCTTGGTGGCGGTGCCGCCGACCTGGCCGTCCTCGAAGTCGCCGACGATGTCGCCGTTGTCGAGGGCGGGGGTGAACGCGCACACGTCGTTGGCGGCGTCGTCGACCACGCAGGCCACGATCAGGTCCTGCGCGGAGTCGGCGGGGCCGGTGTAGGTGAAGTCCGCGGTGCCGTCGGTGGTCTCCACGGTGTCCTCCTCGACGGGGTCGCCGAGGGTAACGGTCTCACCGTCGATGGTGGCGTCGCGGTAGACCTCGAAACGCACGTCGACCTGCGGGTCGATCGCGGCGCCGTCGACGCCGGTGACGGTGGCCGTCACCGTGTGGTCGGTGTTGACCTCGTTGACGTCGGCGGCCGGGTCGAGGGTCAGCAGCTCGGGGGCGACGCCGTCGTCCGCGGGCACCCAGACCTTGGTCGCCGTGCCGCCGACCTGGTCGTCCTGGAACTCGACGTTGATGTCCTCACCGTCGGGTGTGGCCACGGTCTGGCAGGTGTCCACGTCGTCATCCACGACGCAGGCCACGATCAGGTCCTCGGCCGGGTCGGCCGGGCCGGTGTAGGTGAAGGACGCCTCACCAGCGGAGGTGGTCTCCGTGCCGGTCTCGTCCGGGTCGCCAAGGGCACCATCGGTGATCTCAGCGTCGCGGTAGACGTCGAAGCGCACGTCGACCTGCGGGACGATCGGTGCCTGGTCGGCGCCGGTGAGCGTGGCGGTCACGGTGTGCTCGGTGCCCACCGGGTTGATGTCGGTGGCGGGGTCGAGCGTCAGCAACGTGGGTGCGACGCCGGGGACCCAGGCCTTGGTGGCGCTGTCGCCGACCTGGCCGTCGTCCAAGGTGATCGCGACGTCACCGTTGTCGCCGGCGGCGGTGAACTCGCACTCGTCGTTCGCGGTGTCGTCCACGACGCAGGCCACGATCACGTCCGTGGCGGGGTCGGCGGGGCCGGTGTAGGTGAACTCGGCGTTGCCACCGGTGGTGGCCGCCGTGCCGTCCTCGACGGAGTCGCCGAGGGTGACGGTCTCACCGTCGACGGTGGCGTCCCGGTAGACTTCGAAGCGCACGTCGGTCTGCGGGACGATCGCGGCGCCGTCGGCGCCGGTGACCGAGGCGGTCACGGTGTGCTCGGTGCCCACCGGGTTGGTGGCCGCTTGCGGGTCGAGCTCCAGGGTCTCCGGATCGACTTGGATCGAGTCGGGCGGGTTCTCCAGGAAGCCCAGCAGGCGTGCCAGGAACGACGCCATCTGGTCACGACGCGTCGCCAGGGCCGGGCCGTACTGCGTGTCCGGGAGCGGCCCCGGGCCACCCAGGGTCAGGCGGTACTCGTGGGCGGCGTTGATGTTCTCGAAGTGGACGTTGCCCGGAGGCACGTCGGTGAACCGCTGGTCGTCCTCGCCGAGCTCCTGGTCGAAGGCGAACTCCGCGGCACGGATCAGGAAGGAGGCCATCTGGTCACGGCGCACCAGCCGTGAGGGTCCGAAGTGCGTGGCCTCGAGCTCCTCAGGACCACCCTCGACGATCCCGGCCGCGGCCAGCTGGCGGATGCGGTCCTCGTGGGTGTTGCCCTCGGTGTCCTCGAACCCGTCGTGCTCGGTCGCTGCGGGCAGCGTGTAGCCCGCCTCCTCGATCGTGCGGGCGATGAACGACGTCATCTGGTCGCGCCGCACCTGCAGGGCCGGGCGGTACGTGTTGTCGGCAAAGCCCTCAGCGATGTCGCGATGCGTGATGCAGTCCACGTTGCGCACATGCACGTCGGGGATGTCGTCCCGGTCGGTGTAGGGCGACTCGGGCGGGTCCTCGGGACACGCGTCCGCGGGTTCCTCGACCTGGTCCTGGGCCGCGGCGGTCCCGGCCAGCGGGAGCAACGCCAGCATCATGGCACCGGCGGCCAGGACCGCCAGGTAGCGCACGATGGGCAAATGGTCACGGTCTACTTGTGGCATCCGCAGCCTCCTTGGGCTCGAAAGTTCTTCCTGTCCCATCCCGCCGGCGAGCGCGACGCCTGCCTGAAGCTCGTGCAGAGACCTGCACGGATGGAGCCAAGGTCGGTGGCCCCCCGGGGGAGGCAGTCGACCGTCGGCTCGACCAGTGTTCCCTGCATAGAGGGCCCCCCAAACAGGGTTCAACCTGGCCATATGGCCCCCCGACCCCGAGCGTGGCGTCCAGGATCGGGAACTGTCGCAGTCACACGCGGGCGGGTAGGCGGAGCCGGATCCCCTCCGCCTCCGCATCTGTCGCGTCGCGCAGGGCGTGTGTCGCCTCCAACTCGCCCATCACCGTCTCGACCGACGACCAGTCGATCTGGGACGTCCACCGCTGCGCGAATGCCAACACGGCGATCAGCGCGTCGGGCCGCCCGTTCGCGGACATGCCCCGCAGCGCCGCCAAGTAGTTGTTCCGGTAGACGGTCGGAATGACGATGCGGACCTGTCCGGCCGCTACCAACTCGGCGTTCATCATCACGCGCGCCACTCGCCCATTGCCGTCGTCGAACGGATGAACCTCGGAGACGACGAACATCGCGGTGACCGCGCGGGCGAACGGGTCGTCCAACGCGCCGACGCGCTCCCAGCCGGCCTGCAGTGTGCCGATGACCTCCTCCGGCGCGACGAACACCCGCGAGCCAACCCGGTTCGCGACCGTCTTGAACTGGCCGGGGCGCTTGTCCGGCCGAGCCTGCATGATCGTTGCGTGCCGGGAGCGCAGCAGTTGCAGCAGATGCTCGCCGCCGCCGACCGGCACCGTCGCCATCTCTGCCGGGTCCGACACGAGCTGGTAGGTCCCGAGTATGTCGTGGGCGTCGGCCGGGCGAGCCTGCGGGATCTTGCCATAGAAGACGATCTCAACCGCCTCGGAAACCTCGAACTCGGTCCCCTCGATGAAGTTCGAGAAATACGCCTCGAAGAACGGCAGCACCGCGCGTCGGGGTTCCCCCGCCTCGGAGGTCGACATCGGTTCGGGGGCGCGGTCCCGCAGGGCCGCGACCAGGTCGTCGAACAGCTCGAGCCGGCGGGTGTCAACAGGTGCGCCGTCGCGGCGCGCCACCAGGGCTGGATAGGACACCTTCACGTCTGGGCGGGTGCGTTGTGCCACGCCCAGCAGGCTGCTCACGACTTCACCCAGGTGGTGCTCGCCGAGCAGCTCGGCGACCTGCTCAACCTGGCTGCGCAGACGCGCCAACCGGTCGTCGGTGAAATCGCTGGCCAGCGTGTCGATCCATCGTTCTAGCTCGTATCGCGACAGCGTCCGTGCGGGACGTCCCGCTCGGGCGTGGGATTCGCGGGCGTTGTCGATCAGGGCCCGTGCCAGGGACGCCACCGACACGCCGTCGTGCAGGTAGGCAGCGTCACCCTCGACCGGGCCCGGACCGGGACGTACCGACACCAGGTGCCCGGGCAGCTCCAGGTCGCGGCGACGCTCCGGATGGGTGACGTACAGCATCCGTGTGCCATCGGCGGCGTCGATGGGCTGGCCACCCTCGCGTGCGGACCGATCGCTGATCACTGCACCACGCAGCAGTCGTCCCACCAGCTCGTACAGGTGCCTCGCGACGACCTGCTCGAGGGCGCCATCGAGATCGTCCGTGACGATCCCACGAGCAACACGACGCAGCTGACCGGCACGCACCTTGCGTGACGCCGTCGCCGACGCGATGTCAGCAGGCGTGAGGAACACGGTCATGATTCAACCTTCTGTAACCAACATGTAGTTTTGATCGAATCAACTGTAAGGAACCAGCCTCGGAAAGTCAAGGAAGTATCCTGAACCGTTGAACGTCGATCAAGTAATCGCGTCGAACCTGCGTCCACCGACCGGAAGTGTGCTGAACGGATCCCGGCGGCGCCCGCGGCGAAGGGCTGCGACGCGACAAACCGCGAGACATGAACGCCCGCCTCTGCCTTTGACAACGGGTGCAGATCTTCTGGAGGGACCTCGTCATGCGGCTTGGGGGATGAGGTTGTCG